>JALYPE010000765.1 GCA_030856525.1 Pseudomonadota bacterium
CTTGAAGCCCAGTCGCAGCGGTTCTTCCTGCGCTGTCGCCAACGCAGGAAGAAAGCACAACACGAAAACCAACCATCCCCGGGTCATGTCAGTGGACCGTCACCTGACCCAGCGCCGGCTTTTGCTCCTGGGCTTGATGTTGCGGCGCATAGACCTGAGTGAAACGCACCGGCGGCAGATTGAACCGGCCTTTCTGCGAGAACCGCACCAGATGGCGCACGCGCAGTTCGCCACTCAAGGCATCCACCGGGATCGCATAAGCCAGTTGCCCCGGCTCGAATCGTGCCTTCTCAAGCGCGGTGGGTTCGGTGCCGGCCTTGCCCATGAGCTTGATGCCCCAGGTCGTGCGCTCGACATCGGCACCCGGTGGCAGTGGCACTTCGAGCATCCCGTAGCGCAGCGGTTTGGCGGCTTTGCTGGTGATGATCACTTCATCCAGGTACAGACTGTCGCTGGACAAAGAGTCGCTGCCGACGATTTCCAGCTTGAAGGTAAACGCCTCGTCACCTGGCACCAGGCGCGACAGACGACGCGTGATGGTCACCGGCATCGGATCAACCGGCGCCTGCCGGGTCTGGTAACTCAGCGCGGCACGCAGCGGACGCTCTTGTGTGCCGGCCAGGGACAACACGCTCGGCACGGGCGCAGGCCCTTGCCACGTCCAATACATCTCGCCGGTGTCCCCGTGGTGTTTCTTCCAGCCCTCGCCCGGCGCCAGGGCGATGGTCGGCGAGGCCTGCTCAATGCTGCGTTGTAACCAGGTCAGTGCCAGTGCGCGTTCCAGCGTCGATTGCTGTGGCAGCAAACGCTGGAGCAAGGCGTGTGCGCGCGCCTGATCGAAAGGTTGCAACGACAGGTTCAAGGCTTCGGCGAACGGTTGCGAACTGACCGCCAGACGCTGCTGCGCATCTGCCAGTTGCCGAGCGAACACCTCGGGGAAAGCGACCTGCGCCTGCTTGGCCAGAGACGCGGTCAACACCCGTGCAGCGGCCAGGCCGAGCGCTGAGTCGGGATCGCTCATCAGCAGACTTTCCGCGCCATCCTCCATCAGGTTGGCGGCATTACCCGCGCCCGCCTTCGCCAGATCATCCATCAAACCACTGAGCAGTGTGTTCACCGGCAATTGCATCTGTCTGGCGAACGACAGAATCAATGCGCGCTGCAACAGCGGCGTGTTCTTGGCCTGTTTCGAATACACGTCCAGCACGCGCTGCCAATGCTCCGGCGGCAGGCTCAGTTGCAGCGCTTTGCTCGCGTGCCAGTCGGCGTAATAGGCGTACGCGGTGAGGAACGCGTCGGGCTCGCCGTCCATGCCCCACCAGGTAAAGCTCGCCGAAGGCCCGGCCATCTGCACCAGACGCAGACGGCTGTTCTGCATGATCAGGCGCAAGCGATCGCGGATCTGCGGGTTAGAGGCCAAGGCCGGATAGGCGATGCTCAGCGGCAGCAAACGACTGGCCGTCTGTTCGACGCCGCCGTATGGATAGCTCAGCAGATCATCCAGCGCAGAACGGAACAGTGCTTGCGGACTGTCATCCAGGCGCAGGCGAATGGCGCTGGCGTCTGCCGGTAGAGTCAACGGCGTGTCACCGCTGGCGACGTCGAGACTCTGGGTCTGCGTCACTTGCCAACCTTCGCCGGTCGCGGTCAGGTTCACGGCCAAGGCATCAACGGTTTTGCCGTCCTGCACCAATTCAGCGGACCATTCGCCGTTGCTCAGTTCAAACGCGGGCAATGCGATGTAGTTGATGCCACTGTTCAACGTCACCGGCATGCGCTGTTCGGTGCCGCCGTAATGAATCACCAGCTCAGCCGTGACGGTTTTTTCGGACTGGCTGAAAGCGAATACACCAAGGTCCGGTTGGTCGCCGGTGCGGAATTTGCTCGGGCCGCTCCACTTCAGGTACAGCGGTTTTTCCGAGCGCACGAATTGCTTCTTCTGCCCGACCTGACCGTCATCGGCGATCGCCCGCGCAGTGATGCGCCAGCGGGTCAGCAAGTCCGGCATCTTGAAGGTGAAGCGGGTCTTGCCGTTCGCATCGGTGAGCAGCTCCGGCTGCCACGCAGCGGTGTCGACGTCTTCGCGACGCGGTCGCTCCAGCACTTTCACGCCACGCTCGCTGCGGTTGGCCTTGCCCGGCGCACCGGGGCTGCCCGGCAAGGC
>JALYPE010000788.1 GCA_030856525.1 Pseudomonadota bacterium
CCGCGGAATCAGTCGCCGGATAATGCCGTCGTGCATTTGGCCTTTGAAACCGGGCTCGGCGAGCGACTGGACCTGCCGTGGCATTCCAAAAAGCAGTTGTATCGCCCACGCTCGGGTGTGACCAAGGCAAAAATCGACACGGCCTTCCAGACGGTGATCGATCGCGAAGAAGGTGACGGATTGGTCAATCGGATGCTCGGCCTCTCTGAAGTACCGTTCTGGGACCAGTATTTGCGCAACACTTACCCGGCGGAATTTGCCCAGAACGATCGCGCGTTTACCGAGAAACTCGAGTGGCTTGAGGACCTGCGTGAAGCGCAAAAGAAATGGGCAACCACCGAAAATGCACAGGACCTTGGCCCGCTCCAACGCACGATGGAGGATCTGGCAGGCAAGTTGAAGGCGGACGAGAGCAAGGTCTTTTCCGGAGAAGAAATGAGCACGGAAGATTACAACGGGCTCGTGTCAACGCTTGGCTATCAACGCGATGACCTGGCTCGAACACTGACGCGTGCAGCGATGGCAAGAGCCGGGCTGTAATCGATGCGCCCCTGAACCCTGGCTGATGCGCAGCGTTCAGGGGCCCAAGCCCTCTCTTCAGGCCCCTGGGGCCTTGGCATTGAACAGCACCAACACATTGCCGCTGTAATCACCCGGGCGGTAACCCCCGGAGGGTTTCAGCGGCGTTATCTCCAGCCACGCGCGCTTGCCGGCCGCCGCGTCTTCGGCTGACACCACTTCACGCGGGGGCGCGTTCGGAGCCAGCGTCACTTCGTTGAAACGCACCCATAATTCGATCACTTCACCTGGCTTGCCGTTGGACAAGTGCGGGGCCCCATCGACACGTGCTTCGATGGCGCTGGTGTCATGGCGCACTTCAAAACTTTTGCGCAGGCTCCCCAGCTTCGCCCCAGGGTGGTCCCAAATGAGCTCCTGGGGCTGGTGGATCCAGCCCGGCTCGGTGGGCATCAAATAGAAAGAACGACTCGGTACCGTCAGGAACACTTCAAAAGTGTGCTCTTGCCGAGCGGCCCAGACCGACGTAGTCATCATGGCGATGACCGCCACAATGGCGATGCTGTGCTTGATCATGTTCGCTACCTGTCGCCTCGATTGGAACCGGCCATTACCGGCTCACCACTTTCACAATTTTTTTGCTCGCGCCTTCGATCAGCTGGAACTGGTATTCGCGATCCTTTTCCTTGTCGAAACCAAACGTCTTGCCGGCCATGACGTGATGTTTGAGGGTTGCCCCGCAGTCGGCTTCATTACTCACCGAGCAGTTTTTGAACTCATCGACGACGATCACGGTGTTGCCGTTATTGCGCAGTTCGTAACGGCTGTCGGTTTCCTTGATGACCGTATCGAAACGGGCGTCTGCTGGGCGCACGAAGAAGATCGTGCCAAAGCCGGTCATGACGTTGACGCCGGCCGACAGCGTCTTTTTGTAGTCTTCGCGATCATCGCTGGACACCGCGAACTCATCTTCCTTCTCCGGCACCACCGGGATGAACCGAACGCGGAAGTAGCGTTCGCTCTTGCGCTCGCCCAGGTACAGCAAACGCGTGCCCTGCATGCCTTTGGCCGGCACGATCAACCTCGCGGGGCTGGCCATCAGGCCATTACGCGACGCGCCGTCGGCAGCGGCCACTACCGGAATCTCTTCGGTCGTGCCGTCGGCCTTGTAGATGATTTCCAGCACGATGACCTTGACGAAAGCGGTGCTGTCACCGCTGTTGTAGACACGCTTCAGGTAAGTGCTTTTATCGCCATCCAGATAGTCGTACACGGTGCCGACATTGATCTGCGGCCCGGCATTCGCCATCCCGCAGAACACACTGAGCACCCACAGTAAAAACAGACGGTTCATCGCCCCAACCCCATGCAAAAAGAAAATAGTCGACGCCGGGCGCTCAAACCTCAGAGTCCCAGACAACGGTGATATTGCCGTTGAGCGTGTCGCTGAACCCCGGCACCAGCAATGCGTCGATGGCATCCTTGGGTATTTCAAACAG
>JALYPE010000919.1 GCA_030856525.1 Pseudomonadota bacterium
CACTTGAACGTGAAGATCTCCCGCGCCAAGCTGGAGTCACTGGTAGAAGACCTGGTTCAACGTACCATCGAGCCATGCCGCATTGCCCTGAAAGACTCCGGTATCGACATCGGCGCGATCAACGACGTGATTCTGGTTGGCGGTCAGACCCGTATGCCGCTGGTTCAGAAGCTGGTTACCGAGTTCTTCGGTAAAGAAGCTCGCAAAGACGTGAACCCGGACGAAGCCGTTGCCATGGGTGCTGCTATCCAGGGCGCAGTATTGGCCGGTGACGTGAAGGACGTTCTTCTGCTCGACGTTAGCCCCCTGACTCTGGGTATCGAAACCATGGGCGGCGTGATGACCGCGCTGATCGAGAAGAACACCACGATTCCTACCAAGAAATCGCAAGTGTTCTCGACTGCCGATGACAACCAGGGCGCTGTGACCATTCACGTCCTGCAGGGCGAGCGCAAGCAAGCTGCGCAGAACAAGTCTCTGGGCAAGTTCGACCTGGCCGAGATTCCACCAGCACCACGTGGCGTGCCACAAATCGAAGTGACCTTTGACATCGACGCTAACGGCATCTTGCATGTTGGCGCGAAAGACAAGGCCACCGGCAAGACTCAGTCGATCGTGATCAAGGCCAACTCCGGTCTGTCCGAGGAAGAGATTCAGCAGATGATCCGCGATGCGGAAACCAATGCTGACGAAGACCGCAAGTTCGAAGAACTGGCCGCTGCCCGTAACCAGGGCGATGCACTGGTTCACTCGACGCGCAAAATGATCGCTGATGCTGGCGACAAGGTGAGCGCTGAGGAGAAGACTGCGATCGAAGCGGCAGTGGTTGCGCTGGAAGTTGCTGTCAAAGGCGACGACAAGGCTGCCATCGAAGCCAAGGTCGAAGAGCTGTCGAAAGTCTCCGCTCCAGTGGCGCAGAAAATGTACGCCGAACAGGCCCAGCCTGCTGAAGGCGCTGCACCGCAGGACGAAAAGGCTGAGAAGGCTGACGACGTTGTCGACGCCGAGTTCGAAGAAGTAAAAGACCAAAAGTAAGTTGTTGGTCGCCCGGTTGACTGCCTTCAGGCGGTGACTGGTAGGATGTCGCCGCGCGGGAGCCTGCTCCCGCGTTGGCGTGTCTGGAGTACGCGAATTTTTACAGCATGCGACAAGCTTTCGCCTGCTGCTGGTATGGCCGGGAATGCTCCTGCTTTTCGCGCCGAAAGTACCGTATCGAAACAAGACCAGGATCGTTGAATTGACGTGAGTTGGGTCCGGGCCTGTATTGGGGCTCAACGAGTTTGGCGAAGCTCAGGAGGGGTTTGCCGAACGTCCTTAAGAGTGCAAAAGACTTATGGCAAAGCGTGACTATTACGAAGTATTGGGTGTTGAGCGCGGCTCAAGCGAAGCAGACCTGAAAAAGGCCTACCGTCGCCTGGCAATGAAACATCACCCGGACCGTAATCCCGATGACAAAGCGTCGGAAGAACTGTTCAAGGAGGCCAACGAGGCCTACGAAGTGCTGTCCGATTCCAGCAAGCGCGCAGCGTACGACCAGTATGGTCATGCGGGTGTCGACCCGAGCATGGGCGGCGGCGGTGCAGGTTTCGGCAATCAGAACTTCTCCGACATCTTTGGGGATGTCTTCAGTGATTTCTTCGGTGGCGGTCGCGGCGGCGCCCGTGGCGGTGCTCAGCGCGGCAGCGATCTGCGTTACACCCTGGAGTTGAATCTGGAAGAGGCAGTTCGCGGCACCACCGTGAATATCCGCGTTCCGACACTGGTCAACTGCAAGCCGTGTGATGGCTCGGGGGCTAAGAAAGGCTCTTCGCCAGTTACCTGCCCTACGTGTGGTGGTATCGGTCAGGTACGTATGCAACAGGGCTTCTTCTCTGTGCAACAGACCTGCCCGCGTTGCCATGGCCAGGGCAAAATCATTTCCGATCCGTGCGATTCCTGCCACGGCGAAGGTCGTGTCGAAGAGTACAAAACCCTTTCCGTGAAAGTGCCGCCCGGTGTTGATACCGGTGATCGCATTCGTTTGTCCGGTGAAGGCGAGGCGGGTGCGCAGGGTGGTCCAACGGGCGATCTGTACGTGGTGATCAACGTGCGCGAGCATGCGATCTTCCAGCGTGACGGCAAGCATTTGTTCTGCGAAGTACCGATCAGCTTTGTCGATGCCGCACTGGGCGGCGAACTGGAGATTCCGACGCTCGATGGTCGCGTCAAACTGAAGATCCCTGAGGGGACTCAGACTGGCAAGCAGTTCCGTGTTCGCGGCAAGGGCGT
>JALYPE010000839.1 GCA_030856525.1 Pseudomonadota bacterium
GGTCATTAACAGCACCGGCTCGTGTTCGAGTTCGCTCAAGGCTTTGGCAACGTGCAGGGAGTTGGTCATGACCACTAGACCCGGCTGCTGGCCCAGTTCCGGGATCATCGCAGCCGTAGTACTGCCGCTGTCGATGATGATTCGGGCGTGCTCGCGAATCCGCCTGACTGCTGCGCGGGCGATTGCCTGTTTATGCCGGGACACTGGCTGCCCGACATCGGCCACCAGTTCCTGAGGCATGGTGATTGCACCGCCGTAACGACGCATCAGCAAACCATGCGTTTCCAGCGCTGCCAGATCCTTTCGAATCGTAACTTCCGAAGTTTCAAACCGCTTGGCCAGTTCGTCCACACTCACCTCACCCTGCGCATTGAGCAAGGCAATAATGTTGTGGCGACGTTGTGGCGTATTGCGTTTCGACATGACGAGTAAGTTTCGATTCGAAAGATAACGTAAGCAATCAAAACCTATTAGCGAAACTTCGTCAAGCAGGAAGCGATGAAAAGCTCTGTGGGGACCTGTAGGAGCCGGCTTGCTGGCGATGCGTCTCATCTGACGTATCGCATCGATCTGATCGCTGGCAAGCCAGCTCCTACAGGGTTGTGGATAACTTACGGCTTTTTGATTTTTTCCGGACGTTTCCAGCCGTCGATGTTGCGCTGACGTGCACGGCCCACCGCCAATTGTGAGTTATCCACATTCTGGGTGATGGTGGACCCGGCTGCAGTAGTCGCACCGTTGGCAATTTCCACAGGGGCGACCAACGAGTTGTTTGAGCCGATGAATACGTCCTCGCCCAAAACGGTCTTCCACTTGTTGGCGCCGTCATAGTTGCAAGTGATCGTACCCGCGCCAACGTTGGTGCGAGCGCCGACCTCGGCATCGCCCAGGTAAGTCAGGTGACCTGCTTTGGCACCTTCACCCAGGTGAGCGTTTTTCAGCTCGACGAAGTTACCCACATGCGCACGGGCATCGAGCACTGTGCCCGGACGGAGACGAGCAAACGGGCCAGCATCACTGCCTTCACCGAGAATCGCGCCGTCGATGTGACTGTTGGCTTTGATCACTGCGCCTTTGCGCAGGGTGCTGTCCTTGATCACACAATTCGGGCCGATAATAACGTCGTCTTCAATAACGACCTTGCCTTCGAGAATGACATTGATGTCGATCAGCACGTCACGCCCGACAGTGACTTCACCACGAACGTCGAAACGTGCCGGATCGCGCAAGGTGACACCTTGTGCCATCAGGCGGCGGCCAGCGCGCAACTGATAGTGACGCTCCAGCTCGGCAAGCTGCTTGCGATCGTTGGCGCCCTGCACTTCCATCGCATCGTGCGGCTGTTCGGTAGCCACCACCAGGCCATCGCTGACTGCCATCGCAATCACATCGGTCAGGTAATACTCGCCCTGGGCATTGTTGTTGGACAGACGACTCATCCAGCCACCGAGTTGCGCGAAAGGCAACGCCAGAATGCCGGTGTTGCCTTCGGTGATCGCGCGCTCGGCTTCGTTGGCGTCTTTCTGCTCGACGATGGCCGTCACTTTGCCGTTGGCGTCACGCACGATACGGCCGTAGCCTGTCGGGTCGTCCAGCTCAACTGTCAACAAACCCAGCTGCTGCGGGGCAACTTGCTTGAGCAGGCGCTGCAACGTCTCGACTTCAATCAGTGGCACGTCACCGTAAAGAATCAGCACAGTGTCGGCTTCAATGAACGGCACCGCTTGAGCCACGGCGTGGCCGGTGCCCAGCTGTTTGTCCTGCAGGACGAAATTCAGATCATCGGCAGCCAGCCGATCACGCACAGCATCTGCACCGTGGCCGATCACCACATGGATGCGCTGAGGATCAAGTTGCCGTGCGCTGTGGATAACATGGCCAAGCATCGAGTTGCCGGCAATCGGATGCAAAACTTTCGGCAGAGCCGAACGCATGCGAGTGCCCTGGCCAGCAGCGAGAATAACGATTTCGAGAGACATGACTGGCTACCAATCCTGGGTGGTCAGCGGCTGTGACCGGGTTTATGAAAAACAGAAAAGAAAAAAGGGTAGCCGAGGCTACCCTTTTTTATCAATCGCGCAACAAATGATGGCCTGTTAGTGGCCAAACTTCTTGCGGATCTGCTGGACGGTGCGCAGCTGAGCTGTTGCCTCGGCCAGACGTGCGGCGGCAGAACCGTAATCGAACTCTGCGCCCCGCTCATGCAAGGCCTTCTCGGCAGCCTTAACGGCTTCCTGAGCGGAGGCTTCGTCCAGGTCGGCAGCACGCTGCACGGTGTCGGCAAGAACCTTGACCATGTTCGGCTGAACCTCGAGGAAACCGCCGGAGATGTAATACACCTCCTCTTCCCCGCCCTGCTTGACCAGGCGGATTGGACCCGGCTTGAGATTAGTGATCAGCGGCGCGTGGCCCAGGGCGATACCAAGATCACCGAGTGCACCGTGCGCAATCACCATCTCGACCAGGCCGGAGAAAATTTCCCCTTCCGCGCTGACGATATCGCAATGGACTGTCATAGCCATCTGATTGCCTCAAACTAAATTAGCGCCCGTTACCGGGCGCCGGGATTACAGTTTCTTGGCTTTCTCGATTGCTTCTTCGATGCCGCCTACCATGTAGAACGCTTGCTCTGGCAGGTGGTCGTAGTCACCGTTGAGGATGCCTTTGAAGCCAGCAATGGTGTCTTTCAGGGAAACGTATTTACCCGAAGCACCGGTGAAGACTTCAGCCACGAAGAACGGCTGCGACAAGAAACGCTGGATCTTACGAGCACGGTTTACCAACTGCTTGTCGGCTTCCGACAGCTCGTCCATACCCAGGATCGCAATGATGTCCTTCAGTTCTTTGTAACGCTGCAGAACATACTGCACGCCGCGAGCGGTGTCGTAGTGTTCCTGGCCGATCACGTTCGGGTCCAGCTGACGCGAAGTCGAGTCGAGTGGATCGACCGCCGGGTAGATACCCAGGGAGGCGATGTCACGGGACAGAACGACGGTGGCGTCCAAGTGGGCGAAAGTGGTCGCTGGCGACGGGTCAGTCAAGTCATCCGCCGGTACGTATACCGCCTGGATCGAGGTGATCGAACCGTTCTTGGTCGAAGTGATACGCTCTTGCAGAGTACCCATCTCTTCGGCCAGGGTCGGCTGGTAACCTACTGCGGAAGGCATACGGCCCAGCAGTGCGGATACTTCAGTACCGGCCAGGGTGTAACGATAGATGTTGTCGACGAACAGCAGAACGTCGTTACCTTCGTCACGGAACTTCTCGGCCATGGTCAGGCCGGTCAGTGCTACGCGCAGACGGTTACCCGGCGGCTCGTTCATCTGACCGTAAACCAGTGCCACTTTGTCCAGAACGTTGGAATCCTTCATCTCGTGGTAGAAGTCGTTACCCTCACGAGTACGCTCACCCACACCGGCGAACACGGAATAACCGCTGTGCTCGATGGCGATGTTACGGATCAGTTCCATCATGTTTACGGTTTTGCCTACACCGGCACCACCGAACAGACCGACTTTACCGCCCTTGGCGAACGGGCAAACCAGGTCGATAACCTTGATGCCGGTTTCCAGCAGGTCGTTGCCGCCCGCTTGTTCAGCGAAGGTTGGCGCAGGACGGTGAATGCCCCAGCGCTCATCGGTGTCGATTGGACCCGCTTCGTCGATCGGGTTACCCAGAACGTCCATGATCCGGCCCAGCGTCGCTTTACCGACCGGTACGGAGATGGCTGCGCCGGAGTCGGTGACTTCCAGACCGCGCTTCAAGCCCTCGGTGGAACCCATCGCAATGGTACGAACCACGCCGTCGCCCAGCTGCTGCTGAACTTCCAGGGTGGTTTCGGCCGCGCTCAGTACTTT
>JALYPE010000862.1 GCA_030856525.1 Pseudomonadota bacterium
AACCTAAGCTGAGCAACTTCCTCGAAGGCGAACAGCGTCAGCGCATGCAGGCGATCGAAGCTCAGGAACCGAATATCGAGATGGACCCGGGCATGGTCCTGCGCAGTCGCCAGCAAGTGAAACGCGCAAAAGAAACAGATGCGCCTAAAGCGCAAACGCCGCAGACCGACACTCCGCACTCTCGACTGGATCAACTTCAGGCGGATATTGATACCCAGAACCGCATCAGCGATGAATACAAAGAGCTTCGTAAGTTACGCAGTGAATGGCTGGCGCTGAAGAAAGTCGCTATCGCAGCCGCCGTCGCCAAAGGGCATACCTACGAGAACGGCTCAGTCTTTGCCCCTGAAGCTATCGAAGCGCGTTCGCGGGTCCAGAATTACCTCGAAAAGCGTAATGCCTTGATCAGCGGAGACGGTATCAAGCCGCAGGCTCAGGAAGATGTCGCCAAGCTGCTCGAAACGGACAAGAAAAAACGCGATGAACTGCAAAAATGCCTTTATACCTGCGAAGGCGATACTTATGCCTACCTGGCGTGGAAGCACGGTGAAGCCAAGTCGTTCGCTTACCACGAATACACCGACGCGATCATTAAAGTAGCGGAGTACGGCATAGCCCTGCCCGAGTATGCGTTGATCAGTGGTGGTGACATTGCAACAGGTATCGAGCAGTTCAAGTTGTACCTCGATACTGAAAAGCAGCAGTCGGAAATAAACGACCGCCTGCGTGAGAAGTACAAAAACTGGATTGACGCTACCGGCCAGAATGCACAGGCCCCTGCCGGGCTGGTTCAGGCTGAACGCGCCGAGTGGGACCGTTTGCAACTGGTGAAGCAGGGACTACGAGAAAAAGCTCAACAAAACGTTGCCGCTGACGACATTCGTCGTCATCTGTTATGGGAGCCTGAGCAGTTTCAGCCACAACCGGTGAATCGCCTGGTCAAGGAAGGTTTTCCGCTTCGGGAAGTCAGCACACTGGCAGCCAGCGGCACACCGCTGAAATGGTTCAGTTTGCTCAGCCTCAAAGGTGCGCCGACACTGCTTGAAGAAGACCTGAAAAAAGCAGGTAAAAGCGCCAGCAAAGTTCTAGAAGGCATCCCTAAAAATGGAGACGGGGGTGCCGTCGAGAACAGTGCGCAAAAGGTCTTCGCTCAATGGTTGCAAAGCCAGGGGGCTTTCAAAATTGGCGATCAGGCCGGCGACTGGTTTGACGCCAATGGCTGGTTCAACGTCGACAAGTTCTACAGTCACCTGCAATCCAACGGCTATAAGGTGACTCAGCTGGAGGACGCCGGCGCACGTAATGAATGGGGTGAGCACCTCAAGCAAGTTGTCTTCAAAAAGAGTGTCCGCGGTGAAGTAAGACTCTTTGATAACAGCCCACAAGCGCAATTTGTCCGCTGCCTCGCGCCGCCGCAGAAGAAAGTGCATGGCGAGGTAAAACTTGAAGGCCCTGACTTCACGGCCGCAGAAGGTTTCCAGGCGTCCGCCAGTGCATCCCTGAGTTTCGACCTTGCGCGCGGCGAAGTGGAAATATTAAAAGTCGACATGCCCAAGCGTGAGGACGCCAAGGATGTGACCATCGATTATTACCTCGAAGGCAATCCTCAACTGCAAACGCTGAACCTCGGCCGCTTGTCCTTCCACTTCGGAGCGCGAGCTTGGGGCTACGCGGGTGCGTCGCTGATGCTGGCCGGCAGCATTGAACTGTCCCCTCTAAACGGCAATACCAAATACGGTGCGACACTGAGTCCGGTTAAACCCGCCCAGCGCGACGACGCCGAAGCCAAAGCTGAAAGGAAAGCCCACGAAGAAACCATCGCAACCAAAGCCGCCAACAACGACACTAGCCCTACCCCGGAACTCGAACATAAGTCCAAGGCATTGACCGTTGTCGACACCAAGTCTAGCGGCCAAGTCCTGTCCGGCCGTGCCGCGAATGTACAAATAGAAAACGGCATGAAGGCCAACTTCAATTTGTTCGCTGGCGTCCAGGCTGGCATCGAACTGACCGGCGCCGTGAACTGGGCCCCGCCCAAAGCACTGGCGGCTTTAAGAGCAGGACCTTCCACGGGCATCAACAACAGCAAGGAAGCCACAAGCGCCAGTCAGTGGCTCACGCTCGCCAACCTCACCGGTGGCCTGGGCGTAGCCTTCGGCGGAGGGTTGAAAGCTGATGCCGGTGTTTCGCTGGATAAGGGAAAATTCATCCTC
>JALYPE010000874.1 GCA_030856525.1 Pseudomonadota bacterium
GCCGGTGTACTTGGTCAGGTCGGCAGCGTCCTTGGCGATCTGCACCACCAGCTCGCGGGTTGGCGCGATGATCAGCGCGCGCGGCTCGCCCATGTAGCGCTCTTTCGGCGGCGGGGTCTGCAGCAGCTGGGTGATGATCGAAATCAGGAAGGCGGCGGTTTTGCCGGTGCCGGTCTGGGCGCGGCCGATGGCGTCTTTGCCGGCGAGGGTAAACCCAAGCACCTGCGCCTGGATCGGCGTGCAATACGGAAAGCCCAGGTCCTGGATGGCGTGCATCAGTTCTGGCGCGAGTTTGAAATCGTGGAAGCGGGTTTTGCCTTCCTGGGGTTCCACGGCGAAATCTTCGAGTTTCCAGGGGATCACCGGCGCTTTCGGCTTGGGTTCACGACGCGGTCGCGCGGGTTTCGGTGCGTCGGCGAGCGGCTGTTCAGCGGCAACTGTTTCGACAACCGGCGCCGGCGTTGCTGCCTCTGCGCTTGGGCTGCGGCCCGACTGGATGACGTCGGCGCGGTGGCCGGGGCTTTGAGAAGGAGCGGAGACTGGCGCGAGCTGCTCAGTCTCGCTTTTACCGAACATTTTCTTGAGTGCTTTGAGCACGGTCATCTCATCAATAGGTTAAGTGCCGGCCAGTGTAATGCAAGAATCGGGCGCGGCGTAGTGGGAGGGATCAATGGGCTGTTTTGCCGCGCTCAACGCAAACGCTCACCGAGCCACACGCCGATGTCGCGGATCTCTTCAGGTAACACTTCGTGGCCCATTGGGTATTCCTGCCATGTCACGGTGACACCATGATGCTTCAAGTATTCGTATGCAGTCCGCCCCATGGCGTTCTGCACCACGTCATCGTACTGACCGTGCAGGGAAAGCACCGGAATGCGCTGTTGGCTGGCGGACAATGCCAGCTCTTCACTGAACGTCGGCGCATAAGTGGAGAGGGCAAGTACGCCACCCAACGGGCCCTGCCATTTCAGGAAGGCGGCATGCAAGACCACCGCGCCACCCTGGGAAAAACCGGCGAGGAAAATCCGCGAGGCGTCTATTCCGCCCGCGCGCTGTTCTTCGATCAATGCCAGCACGCGAGCGGCCGACTCGTCGAGCTGTTCGCGACTGATCGCGCGCGCCGGGCTCATGGCCAATATGTCGTACCAGCTCGGCATCTCGTAACCGCCATTGATGGTCACGGCGCGTGTGGGTGCCTGCGGCAAAACGAAGCGAGTGGTCAGCAGGTTTTCCTGCAGCGCTTCCGCTACCGGAAGGAAGTCATAACGATCGGCGCCCAGGCCGTGCAGCCAGATAACACAGGCATCAGCGGCCTTAACAGGTTGAAGAATCAAGGGCTCGGTCATGGCTGCTCCAAATATGTGCATGCGCTCTCATTGAGTGCGTGATCTGAGTGCGCGTCGGGTTGATCAGTTAAGAAGATGTCGCAAGGTTACAAGTTTAGCTATTGACCTGTCGCGTATCGAGGTCGGCAAGCGGTCTGGTACGGGCTTTGCTATGTAAACACTTGTACGAATATTCCTATGCTTGGCGGTAACACTATCAGGCCATTGTCAGCAGCGGGATAGCAAAAAAATCCGGTGATGGATGTTCGCCAGCGGCCGCAACAGGCTTCGCGAACGTGAAAGGGCTACAGCCTGTTCGGCCGATTGGTGAGAAGTGAGGGCCCATGAAAGTGGATTCTTCCTACTCGACTTATAGCTAGGTCCTACGTCGGTTGACCCTAAAAAAAACCAACACGGGTCAACAACGCCTCATAAGGGTGCGACTGGACTCATGCTCCGACACAACAAGAGCAAAACTGGAGGTTTGAATGAAGATGTTGAAATCCACCCTGGCCGTCGTGACTGCAGCCGCAGTGCTTGGCGTCAGTGGGTTCGCTCAGGCGGGCGCGACCCTGGATGCAGTGCAGAAAAAAGGTTTCGTACAGTGCGGCGTCAGCGATGGTTTGCCGGGTTTCTCGGTACCGGATGCTACCGGCAAGATCCTCGGCATCGATGCTGACTTCTGCCGCGCAGTGGCCGCTGCCGTTTTCGGCGACGCGAACAAAGTGAAATTCAGCCAGTTGAACGCCAAAGAGCGTTTCACTGCGCTGCAGTCCGGCGAGATCGACATTCTGTCGCGCAACACCACCATGACCAGTTCGCGTGATGCGGGCATGGGCCTGAAATTTCCAGGCTTCATTACCTACTATGACGGCATCGGCTTCCTGGTGAACAACAAGCTGGGCGTCAAAAGTGCCAAGGAACTGGACGGTGCAACCATCTGCATCCAGGCCGGTACCACCACCGAGCTCAACGTTTCCGATTACTTCCGCGGCAACGGTCTGAAATACACCCCAATCACGTTCGACACCTCCGACGAAAGTGCCAAGTCGCTGGAATCGGGTCGTTGCGACGTACTGACCTCCGACAAATCCCAACTGTTCGCCCAGCGCAGCAAGCTGGCCGCGCCGAAGGACTACGTGGTTCTGCCGGAAACCATTTCCAAGGAGCCACTGGGCCCGGTCGTGCGTAATGGCGACGACGAGTGGCTGGCGGTCGTGCGCTGGACTGGCTACGCCATGCTCAACGCCGAAGAAGCCGGCATCACTTCGAAGAACGTCGAAGCCGAAGCCAAAGCCACCAAGAACCCGGACGTGGCTCGTATGCTCGGCGCTGACGGTGAATACGGCAAAGACCTGAAGCTGCCGAAAGACTGGGTGGTTCAGATCATCAAGCAAGTGGGTAACTACGGCGAAGTGTTCGAGAAGAACCTTGGCAAAGGCACTCCGCTGGAAATCGACCGCGGGCTGAACGCTCTGTGGAACAACGGCGGCATTCAATACGCACCACCAGTGCGCTGATGGTTCTATCACCCGGTGGGCCAACCGCCGGGTGATGTTCTGTTCCATTACATCCGGGGCACTTCATGCAAAATTCAATCGGCGCACCAAAGCAGAGGTTCAGCCTCAGCGATCCAAAAGTGCGTGCGTGGGTATTTCAGATCGTCACCATCATTGGTGTGGTCTCGCTGGGCTGGTTTCTGTTTGATAACACGCAAACCAACCTGGAACACCGGGGCATTACCTCCGGCTTCAGCTTTCTGGAGCGCAGTGCCGGTTTCGGCATCGCTCAAACCTTGATCGACTACACCGAATCGGACAGCTATGCCCGAGTGTTTGTCATCGGCCTGCTCAACACACTGCTGGTGACATTTATCGGTGTGATTCTGGCAACGGTGCTTGGCTTTATCGTCGGTGTGGCACGGCTGTCGAAGAACTGGATCATTGCCAAACTGGCGACGGTGTACGTGGAAGTTTTCCGGAACATTCCGCCGCTGCTGCAGATCCTG
>JALYPE010000020.1 GCA_030856525.1 Pseudomonadota bacterium
CGCCAATGCATCATTCAAAGTCCTCATCCTCATTCAATCGGACACCGCCAGGTTCGCCCGCACGCCATCGCCGTGAAGACTTGGTCGATACATGCCAAAACGTTCAAAGCTGTCCTTGGTCGACGCATTTCGTCTAACCAGGGCACTCACGAAAGGTCGATCATCAGGTTGGGATCAAAGCCGATGTCTTCATTTGGGTAGCCGCGTGGGTTAGAGACCACGCGACACCGGCCTAGCTTGACGTCGATGGCGCGATGCGTATGACCGAAAACCCAGAGATCCGCTTTTTCCAGAAGCGCATGCCAGCTGTTGGTGTAAGCAGCGATCAGATGCCCCTCATGCTTATCCCCGACCACTTCGGGCACAGGTGCGTGATGCGTCACGACAACAGTCTTGCCGTCGAAAGGTTTATCCAGTTCATGGGCAAGCCAGTCGTGCGTTGCATGATTTCGGTTGACCAGGTCACAGGGGCGCAGCTTGCGGAAGCTGTCAGCAATACAGATCACACTGAAATCATTCATCCGTTCCAACGCGGTTTGGGCTGCTGTCACGGCATTTCCGGTGGCGGAGAAATCAGTCCAGGCGGTGGCGCAGAGGAACCTTGTTTGATTCCAAACAAACACTTCGTTTTCCAAGATGTGGACGTGTAGTAAGGCGGCTTCCTTCATTTTTTGGAGCGTGTAGTCGATGTGGCCACCATAGAATTCGTGGTTACCGCAGATGTAAATCACTGGGCAGGAAAAGGTCTCACCAGCCCAAGCAACGCCTCTAGCCTTCGTGTGGATATCGCCCGCGAGAATGACCACATCCGCGGCGACGGCTGGTGCCTCGAAGACAGCAAATTCGTTGTGCAGGTCTGAGTAAATTCGGAGCTTCATGGTGAACAGGCAACTTCGATTAAGGGATATATTGAAAGCCGTCATACCGCTCATACATGTCGGGCTAACCGATCGGAGGCGCAGGAAAATGATCAGCATGGATTCATGAATCTGGATCAGATACATCCCGGCGAACGCCGATTCACGCAAAGGCCATAGCTGAGCACAAATCCCAGTACAGGGACTATATTCCATGGAATGGGATTGATCAATATGGCTTTATCCTCAGCTTTGGGGATTTATAATGCCGTTGAGAGATCCGTTGGCAGCCGTCATCCGTCTCGTTCGGTCGGCCCGTGGCCTGGCGAAAGAGGATTTCCATGGCCAATTGGATGCCAAGCATGTTTATAACTTGGAGCATGCCAAGGCCAGCGTGACCCTCGACACCCTGGAAATTCTCGCTGAGCGGCTAAATATAGAGCCGCTGGCTCTCCTCGCCGTTGCGGCCAGTTATGAAAAGCAGCAGTCCCCCGAAGACTTTCTTAAGTACCTCAACGAGGAGATCAAGACACTCAAGGATCTGGGGGTTTTGGAAGAATTGCCGACGCAGTTCTTGGATGGCGCCCTGAAACCCCGGCTACCGGGTCAGCGGACTCCTCCTGAGAAGGTCGACGCGGTGCTCCGCTGCCGAGCGCACGGGCTGACTCAAAAACAAGCTGCGGACATTCTGGGCATGCCGACATCCACGGTGGGCCGGATCTGGAAGCGTATTGATGAGTGAATGATCGCACCGGGTGACGCCGCGCCAGGTGCGATCAAAAAAAATGTAAAAAGCCTGTTGGGCCGCGGACGTTTTGCCTTGTTTCGCTATCCGCAGTGAGAGGCTGCGTCGGGCTGGCACGAGGTGTCACTCCCTGTCTTCCGGCGCAGCTTCACTGAGAAACGAATTACGCGTTGCTGGATAACAACGCTCGTGCTCGTTTCTGGCGCGTCACAAAAGGAAAGGTGACCAGCAGAAATAACGACATGCCGAAGATGTCAGCCACGAAGTTTTCGTAAGCCAGGGTAAATGGGATTCCATTAGTGGCTGGATCGATAAACACTTCGTTGCCAATCGAGCCTGCGAGCACGTAGGCAACGCCGACAAGGGGGATCCAGCAGATCCCTTCGTTAAAGTCGCGCACAATCGATCGCCCCAACACGCGCACGAATGCTAACGGCCAGGAGTACCAAGGGATGCTAAGGATCTGCTTCATCACCGGGCGCAGCGGCGTCCTTTGTACTTTGCTGAATTCGAATGAGAGATAGCTCATCACGAAAGGAAAGGTGAAGCCGTACAGCGCATGGCAGAAGTTGTAATTCCACCCAATCAGATTGAGCAACCGGCTTTGCACGACCAGGAACGTCAGACTGATGACGAAGCCGATAAGGGCGGGAACGAGGATGTGATCATTTTTCAACTGCATAAATGCTCCTTGGTAAGGACGAAAGCGACCCGTTATCTAGGCTACCGCCCATCTCAAAGGCCGCAAGTCAAAACAACCCCTAGAAATCCGAGGCGACTTTCGTTGAGCCTTTTACGCATCGAAACCCTGCCTATTCATTTTGGGCGTCACCTTCTTCGCACTTGCTGCGACTCGCCCAATCCGCTTCAGTGGCCCAGAACAATCATTCGAAGAAACCATCTGGTTCAGGCGCTCATGCGCATATTTCAGGTCAAGAGTGCCCGGGACAGAACCGTCACATACCACGTCAAATCTGATCAATCTAACTCTCCCTAGGCTTTTTATTTTGTGGTGCTTTCGTCGCCAGTATCAGGATGATTCGTGGTTTGTCGTAGCTGAGTGAGCTCCGCAGAATATTGTTCCGACAACCTCTTGGCTTCGGCCAGTTGCGACCTCGCCTGCGCAAAACCCTCATCTAGCCGCTTGGATTCAGCACGCGACATGCCTAGCTGCTCCTGAAGCGCTTCTTTCGCACCATCTGCCTTGGCC
>JALYPE010000029.1 GCA_030856525.1 Pseudomonadota bacterium
GGCCAATGACGCGAGTGGGTCCGCTGACGGCCCAGGGCCCGACTTGTTCGGCGAGCAATCTGAGCAATTTGCGTTCAGCCAGCACAAAGCCCAGACGCACGCCAGCCAGGCCAAAAAACTTGCCGAAGGAACGCAGCACGATCAAACCGACCTGATGGGCAAACGGCGCCAGGCTCAACTGCGGCGTGTTGTCCATAAACGCTTCGTCGACCACCAGCCAGCCACCACGTTGCGCCAGTTTTGTGTGCCAGCCGAGCAGCCGACTCGGGGGCAGGCTCAGGCCGGTGGGGTTGTTCGGGTTGACCACCACCAGTACGTCGAGGTTATCGATATAGAAATCGATTTCCTGCTCCAGCACCTCGCGCACGATATAGCCGCTTCGGCGCCAGGCTTCGGCGTGTTCGGCGTAGCACGGCGACAACACACCGACCTTGCCGATGCGGCGCAAACGCGGCAGCAATTGAATTGCCATCTGTGAACCGGCCACCGGCAGCAAGTGTGCGGCGCCGTAATATTCGCAAGCCGCCTGCTCCAGGCCATCGTCGATTTCCGGCAAGCGAGCCCACGCGCGCATCGGAATTTCCGGGACAGGAAAAGGCCAGGGCGCGAGCCCGCTCGAAAGGTCCAGCCAATCGGCTTCGGCGATGCCATATTCGAGTGCGGCCTGGCGCAAGCGTCCACCGTGTTCAAGCATAAAATTCAGCTCCGACGCAGAGAATCAGCAGCCATAACCATACCCCGCGCTGGACCAATTGCCAGCCGCGATCTATAGAATCGGCGTCCGCCGGCACGCCTTCGCCCAGTTGCGGGCGTTGATGCAATTCACCGTGATAAATCGCCGCCCCGCCCAGCTCGACCCCCAGTGCACCGGCGCCTGCGGCCATCACCGGACCGGCATTCGGACTGTCCCACTGAGGCGCCTGGGTGCGCCAGCATTTCAGCGCGAGTCGGGTTTTGCCCAGCAGTGCGTAGGTGAACGCCACCAAGCGGGCAGGAATGTAGTTGAGCACGTCGTCGATCTTCGCCGCCGCCCAGCCGAAACGCTCGAAGCGTTCGTTGCGATAACCCCACATCGCATCGAGCGTATTGCTCAGGCGATAGAGGACCACGCCGGGTGCACCGGCCACGGCAAACCAGAACAGTGCGGCGAACACCGCGTCGCTGCCATTTTCCAGGACCGACTCGGTGGCGGCACGGGCGACCTCGGTTTTGTCCAGTTCGCTGGTCTGGCGACTGACCAGATAACCGACCCGCGTGCGCGCTTCGTCCAGGTCATCGCTGCGCAGCGCCTTCGCGACCGGCTCGACATGCTCACCGAGACTGCGCATGCCGAGCGCGCAATACAGCAGCGCAATTTCGATCATCCAGCCGATGTATGGCGCCCAGGACAACGCCGTAGCCAGCAACGTCAGCGGCACCACTGCGATCACCCACGCGGTAACGCCATGACTGCGCCAGCCGCGACCTTCACCGTTGAAACGGCGCTCGATGCGATCGGCAAAACGGCCGAACGCCACCAGCGGATGCCAGCGTTTCGGTTCGCCCAGCAGCGCATCCAGCGCAACCGCGGCGACGCTCAATAACGCCACACTCATTGCCTCACTCCCCAATAATTTTCATACAGCATTTCGCTCAGCGGACGCGCCTGCGCCCAGCCTTCGAGTACCAGCATCGGCGCCGGATAGAATGCCTTGACCGGGCCCAGGCAGATCACGGCCAGCGGCTTGGCGCCGGCCGGCATGCCCAGCAGATCAGCCAGTGCCTGCGGCTCGAACAAGGACACCCAGCCCATGCCAAGCCCTTCGGCACGCGACGCCAGCCACAGGTTCTGGATCGCGCAGGACAGCGAGGCCATGTCCATTTCCGGCAGCGTGCGACGGCCGAAGATGTGTCGCTCGCGGTCGTCCATCAGCGCCGCGACCAGCACTTCGGCGCAGTCATTGATGCCTTCGACCTTGAGTTTCATGAAGTCGTCGCTGCGCTCGCCGAGGGCTTCGGCGGTGCGGATGCGCTCTGCTTCCACCAGTTGGCGGATCTCGCCGCGCAAGGCTTTATCGCTGATGCGGATGAAGCGCCAGGGCTGCATCAGGCCGACACTGGGGGCTTGATGAGCGGCTTCGAGCAGGCGTTGCAGGAGCTCGGGCTCGACAGTGCCGCCGGAGAAGTGGCGCATGTCGCGGCGTTCGGCGATGGCTTTATAAACGGCCTCGCGCTCGGCCGGGGTGAAGGCGTTGTTGCTCATGGCCTCTTCGCGAGCAAGCCCGCTCCCACATTGAA
>JALYPE010000041.1 GCA_030856525.1 Pseudomonadota bacterium
TTCGCTCCTACATTTGGAGCATTGCGTTACTGGTTGAGACGCTTATCGACCAGGTCCTGCACCACGCTCGGATCAGCCAGCGTGGAAGTGTCGCCCAGTGTATCGAGCTCGTTGCAGGCAATCTTGCGCAAGATCCGCCGCATGATCTTGCCGGAACGGGTTTTCGGCAAGGCCGGCGCCCACTGAATCAGGTCCGGTTTGGCGAAACTGCCGATTTCCTTGCTGACGTGGGCCAGCAGTTCCTTCTTCAACTCGTCATTGGGCTCGGTGCCGTTCATGGGCGTGACGAAGGCGTATATGCCTTGGCCTTTGACGTCATGGGGATAACCGACGACGGCGGCTTCAGCGATGCTGTCATGCACCACCAGCGCACTTTCCACCTCGGCGGTACCGATGCGGTGCCCGGAAACGTTGATCACGTCATCGATGCGCCCGGTGATCCAGTAATCGCCATCCTCGTCGCGACGGGCGCCGTCACCGGTGAAGTAGTAGCCGGGGTAGGGTTTGAAATAAGTGTCGACCATCCGCTGCGGATCGCCGTAAACGCTTCGGATCTGCGCTGGCCAACTGGATTTGATCGCCAGCACGCCACTGCCGGCGCCTTTGATTTCCTTGCCCGTTTCATCCAGCAGCACCGGTTGTACGCCGAACATCGGTTGCGTGGCGCAGCCGGGTTTGATTCGCTGAGCGCTGACCAATGGGCTGAGCATGATGCCGCCGGTTTCGGTTTGCCACCAGGTGTCGACGATCGGGCAACGCTGTTCGCCGACCACGTTGAAGTACCAATCCCACGCTTCCGGATTGATCGGCTCACCGACGCTGCCGAGTAATCTGAGGCTGGCGCGGGAAGTTTCCTTCAACGGTTCGGCACCTTCGCGCATCAGTGAGCGCAGGGCGGTCGGCGCGGTGTAGAAGATATTCACGTGGTGTTTGTCGATGACCTGCCAGAAGCGCGAGCTGCTCGGGTAGCTCGGTACGCCCTCGAAAATCAGTGTGGTGGCGCCGTTGGCCAGCGGGCCATAGACGATGTAGCTGTGACCGGTGACCCAGCCAACGTCGGCGGTGCACCAGAACACTTCGTCGTCTCGATAATCGAGCACGTATTTGAAGGTCATCGCCGCTTGCAACAGGTAACCGCCGGTGGTGTGCAGCACGCCCTTGGGCTTGCCTGTGCTGCCGGAGGTGTAGAGGATGAACAGCGGATCTTCTGCGTCCATTGGCGCGGGCGGGCAATCGTCGCTGACGTCGCGCAGGGCCTGGTGATACCAGAGGTCCCGGCCTTCTATCATGTTCACTTCGCCCTGGGTGCGCTCGACGACAATCACGGTGCTGACGTTCGGGCAGCTTTCCAGTGCCTTGTCGACCTTCTCTTTGAGCGGAACAAATTTGCCGCCGCGCACCCCTTCATCGGCGGTGATCACGGTGCGGCAGTCAGCATCAAGAATGCGATCACGCACCGAGTCCGGGGAGAAACCGCCGAACACCACCGAATGCACCGCGCCGATGCGCGTACAAGCGAGCATCGCGTAGGCGGCCTCGGGGATCATCGGCATGTAAATGCACACGCGGTCGCCCTTTTTGACGCCACGGCTTTTCAGCACATTGGCCAGTCGGCAGACGTGGTGATGGAGTTTTTTGTAGGTGATTTGCGCGGATTCGGCGGGGTCATCGCCTTCCCAGATGATTGCGATCTGATCGCCGCGCTTTTCCAGGTGGCGGTCTATGCAGTTGTAACTGACATTCAGCTTGCCGCCGGCGAACCAGCTTGCTTCACCCGTCTTCAGGTTGTAGCGCTGGACAGTGGTCCATGGCGTGCTCCAGTCGAGAAACCGGGTGGCCTGTTCGGCCCAGAAGGTGCTGGGGTGATCGATGGATTGACGATACAGACGCTGATAGTCGTCTTGACTCAAATTTGCAGCCCGCCGGACGGCATCGGCTTTGGGGAACGTGCTGATATCGAACATGACGGTTCCTTATTCTTGTTTTTTGACAAGAGGGGAGCTACGCGACCCTCGTAGGAGCCGGCTTGCTGGCGAAAGCGGTGTATCAGTCAATACAAATGTCGACTGACAAACCGCTTTCGCCAGCAAGCCGGCTCCTACAAGGTTAGTACCCCGTAGGAACGGCGTCAGATCATCCGCGGTGACGGCTGCGGAAGAAGTTGATCAAACCCTGGGTAGACGCATCGTCCGCCGGGGTCTCTTCGCTGCCGACCAGGCGGTTGTAAACACCTTTGCCCAGGTCTTTGCCGAGTTCCACGCCCCACTGATCGAAGGCGTTGATGCCCCAAACCACGCTTTGCACGAAGACTTTATGTTCGTACATGGCCACCAGCGCACCGAGGCGGCGCGGGCTGATGCGCTCGACCACCAGCGTGTTGCTCGGGCGGTTGCCGGGGATGACTTTGTGCGGTGCGATCTTGTGCACGTCTTCCTCGCTCAAGCCCTTGTCGCGCAGCTCGGCTTCAGCCTCTGCCAGCGTCTTGCCCAGCATCAATGCCTGGCTTTGCGACAGGCAGTTGGCGTACAGCCACTGGTGGTGATCGGACACCGGGTTGAAACTGACGATCGGCACGATGAAGTCGGCCGGAATCACTTGAGTGCCTTGATGCAGTAACTGGTGATACGCGTGCTGACCGTTGCAACCGACACCACCCCAAATCACCGGACCGGTATCGGTGGAAACCGGCGTACCGTCCTGACGTACACTTTTGCCGTTGGACTCCATGTCCAGTTGCTGCAAGTGTTTGGTGATGTTACGCAGGTAGTGGTCATACGGCAGGATCGCGTGACTTTGCGCACCCCAGAAGTTGCCGTACCAGACACCGAGCAACGCCAGCAGCACCGGCATGTTCTGTTCAAAAGGTGCGCTCTGGAAATGCTGGTCCATGGTGTAGGCACCGGACAACAATTCCTTGAAGTTGGACATGCCGATGGCCAGCGCAATCGGCAAACCGATCGCCGACCACAGCGAGTAACGCCCGCCGACCCAGTCCCACATCGGGAAAATGTTCTCTTCACGAATCCCGAACGCCACGGCTGCCGCGTTGTTGCTGGAAACGGCGATGAAGTGACGATACAGCTCGGCTTCCGAACCACCCTGAGCGAGGTACCAGGCGCGAGCGGCCTGAGCGTTTTTAAGGGTTTCGAGGGTGTTGAAGGACTTCGACGAGACGATGAACAGCGTGGTCTCGGCGCGCAGCTTCATGGTCAGTTCGTGGAACTCACTGCCATCGATGTTCGCCAGGTAGTGGCAGCGCACGCCTTTCTGGGCGTAGGACAACAGCGCTTCGGAAACCAGCTCCGGGCCGAGGAAAGAACCACCGATGCCGATATTCACCACGTCGGTGATCGGCTTCTCGGTGTAACCGCGCCACAGACCATCGTGAATGCGACCCACGAGGTCGGTGATCTGATTCAGCACCTTGTGGACTTCGGGCATCACGTTGACGCCGTTGACCGACAGCTTGTCGCCTACCGGGCGGCGCAATGCGGTGTGCAGGGCTGGACGACCTTCGGAAGAATTGACGATTTCGCCGTCGAACAGCGATTTGATCGCGCCCTGCAAATCGACTTCGTTGGCCAGACCCACCAGCAAATTGCGGGTCTCGGCGTTAATAAGGTTTTTCGAATAATCAAGAAACAGGCCGCAACTGCTGAGGGTGAACTGGGTAAAGCGCTGTGGATCGGCATTAAAGGCTTCGCGCATGCTGAAATCCTGCATGGCTTGGCGGTGATCATTCAACGCCTGCCAGGCGGGCAGGGCGGTCACATCGTGAGGAGTGCGGTAATACGCCATCGCTGCGGGTTTCCTTTTTACTTGAACGGCTTTTGAACACAAAAAATCCCGGTGCGCTGCAGTGAGCGTCCGGTCAACTGCGTCGACACGAATTCATGGCGCAGGGCGAATACAGTAAACCTCGCGCTGCGATCTGTCTTGACTTTGTCAGACCCGACGGTGGTACTTTTTTATACATCAGCTCGGGAATGGTCCGACAAACGGGGGACGGTTTGAGCGGCGGGCATTTTGCCGGAAGGCCTGAGGCGGCAACAAGGCGCGAGATTACGCAATCCCATGTAGGAACGAAGCTTGCTCGCGAACGCGTCGTGTCAGTCGACGCAATGTCGAGTGTGACGGCCTCTTCGCGAGCAAGCTTTGCTCCTACACGTGGGTTGCGTGTCTCAAGCTGGCGCGTCGAGATTCAGGTGCAGGTTATCGATCAACCGCGTGGTGCCGAGAAACGCCGCCACCAGAATCACCAGATCACGATCTTGCGTTTGCGCCGGGCGCAAGGTCTGCGCATGACGAATCTCCAGATAGTCAGGACGCAAGCCTGCAGCCTCCAGCGTTTGCAACTGCCCATTCACCAATGCCGGAAAGTCGCGGTTACCTTGCTTGATCGATTCGGCAATCGCGTTCAATGCGCGATACACCACCGGCGCAGTCGCCCGCTGTTCTTCGCTGAGGAAACCATTGCGAGAGGACAATGCCAAGCCATCCGCCGCACGCACCGTCGGCTCGCCAATGATTTGCACCGGCATGTTCAGGTCATGCACCAGTGCGCGGATCACCGCCAGTTGCTGAAAGTCTTTCTGGCCGAAGATGGCCAGGTCCGGCTGAACCATGTTGAACAACTTGCTGACCACGGTAGCCACCCCTTCGAAATGCCCGGGACGGCTCGCGCCGCACAGACCTTCGGAGAGTTGCGGCACGCTGACCCGGGTCTGCCCGGAAATGCCATCGGGGTACATTTCTTCAACAGTCGGCGCGAACAGCAGGTGGCAACCGCCCTGCAGCAGTTTTTCCTGGTCTGCCGTCAACGTGCGCGGGTATTTGTCGAGGTCTTCGCCAGCGCCGAATTGCAACGGATTGACGAAAATACTCGCAACCACGAAATCAGCTCGTTGGCTGGCCTTGGCGATCAGTGCGATGTGCCCGCTGTGCAGGTTGCCCATGGTCGGAACGAAGGCGATACGTTTGCCTTCGCCACGGGCGCGGGCCACGGCGGCTCGCAGTTCGCGTACGGTTTTGACGGTGTTCATGCAGAGAATCCGTGTTCGGTACCCGGGAAAGTAACGGCTTTGACTTCCGAAACGTAGGCGCCCAATGCCGCCTGAATGTTCTGCTGCCCGGCCATGAAGTTCTTGACGAATTTCGGCACCCGGCCAGTGATCGACAAGCCCAGCATGTCGTGCAGAACCAGCACCTGGCCATCGGTGGCGCTGCCAGCGCCGATGCCGATCACCGGGATCTTCACCGCCTGCGTAATCTCTTCGGCGAGTTCGCTCGGCACGCACTCAAGCAACAGCATTGCCGCGCCGGCCTGTTCGAGGGAAATCGCGTCGGCACGCATCTGCCGCGCCTGGTTTTCGTTACGCCCCTGGACTTTGTAACCGCCCAGAATGTTCACCGACTGCGGCGTCAAACCCATGTGCGCGCACACCGGGATGCCGCGCTCAGCGAGCAAGCGGATCGAATCCGCCAGCCACAACGCACCTTCAACCTTGACCATGTGTGCACCGGCCTGCATCAGCAGGGCGCTGTTGGTCATTGCTTGTTCGGTGGTGGCGTAGGCCATGAATGGCAGATCGGCGAGGATTAACGCGTCGGTGTTACCGCGTTTGACCGACGCAACGTGGTAGGCCATTTCGGCAGTAGTCACCGGCAGTGTGCTGTCGTGACCCTGCAACACCATGCCGAGAGAGTCGCCCACCAGCAACACTTCAACGCCTGCCTCATTACAGGCTTGGGCAAAAGTTGCGTCATAGCAGGTCAGCATGGTGATTTTTTCACCTTTTTGCTTGAGACCTTGCAGCGTGGTCAGGGTGATGGCTGGCATGAAAAGTTCCTCGTTCAGGCGCTGTTGACACTACTGCGAGTAACGCGCGTGATTCTTCGTGAAATACAGGCGCACGGTCTGATGTCGTGCTTTTAAGGCCTGAATTGCGCCCTTGAATGCCGTGTTGGCGGCAGCGGGACGCCTATAGTCGTGAGGAGGACTCTGGAAGTCAATTGCATGTGTTACCGGGCTGTTACGTGGGGGATGTTACCGAGGTAACTGATGCGATTCAGCAAACGCAGATCGTATGCTCGGCACGATTCACTGTGGGAGCGGGCCTGCTCGCGATTGCGGTGTGTCATCCAGCAGCTTTATTGAATGACACACCGCAATCGCGAACAGGCTCGCTCCCACAGGGATTTTTTTTCAATTCGGGGGGAGGCGTTCCAGGCCCACGAACGGGCAGTCGGCGAGAAGGGTTTCAAGGCTGCGGCCATCGGCCAATTGCAGGTCCGCAGGCGCAAGCTCGGCCAGTGGATACAGAACGAAAGCGCGCTCCTGCATATGGTAGTGGGGGACTTTGAGGCGTGGCTCGTCGATCAGACGATTCCCGAACAGCACAATGTCGAGGTCCAGCGTGCGCGGCCCCCAACGCTCGAGGCGCTCGCGGCCCTGGTCGTTCTCGATGGCCTGCAGCGCATCAAGCAGGTCCAGCGGCGCGAGTTCGCTGTCGAGTGCAGCGACCGCGTTGGTATAGAGGGGCTGGCCCGGCAGGAGCGAGTCGCTCTGATAAAAGCCGGACACTCCGATCAGTTCAGTCAGCGGCAACCGGGCCAGCGCCTCGACGGCGCTGCGCAGTTGTTCGGCCGGGTCAGCCAGATTGCTGCCCATGCCGATATAGACGCGTTCCATGCTTACTCGCCCGTGACGCTCGGGGCGCCGGCGGTGCGTTTGCGCTTGGCGCCGCCGCTGCGACGACGTTTGCGTGGTGCGCCGGTGCCATCGTCCTTGCCGCTGAGGTCGCGAATCATGTCGCGGCGCTCGCTTTCGTTGGCGTCCTGATAATCCGTCCACCACTCGCCGAGCCCGTCAGTCTGCTCGCCAGCGCTTTCGCGCAGCAGCAGAAAGTCGTAACCGGCGCGGAAGCGCGGATTGTCCAGCAGCAAGTCTGCGCGTTTGCCACTGCGACGAGGCAGACGTTCCTGCATGTCCCAGATTTCACGGATCGGCAGGGTGAAACGTTTTGGAATCGCAATGCGCTGGCACTGTTCGGCGATCAACTCGTGCGCGGCTTCCTGCATCGCCGGAATTGGCGGCATGCCGCGTTCCTGCAGACGCAACACGCGAGCCGGCAGCGCCGGCCACAGCAAGGCGGCAAACAGGAACGCCGGGGTCACCGGTTTGTTCTGTTTGATGCGCAGGTCAGTGTTGCTCAACGCTTCGCTGATCAGGGTGTGGGTGTAGGTCGGATTGTATTCGAGCGCTTCGGCACTGGCTGGGAACAGCGGATCGAACAGCTGCAGGTCGACCAGCATTTCGAAGGTGTCGGCCGCATGCCCGGAAAGGAACAGCTTGAGCACTTCTTCGAACAGGCGAGCCGAGGGGATCTCGCGCAGCATCGGCGCCAGATCACGAATTGGTGCAGCACTGTGTTTTTCAATGCCGAAATTCAGCTTGGCGGCGAAACGTACGGCTCGCAGCATGCGCACCGGGTCTTCCTGATAGCGCTGCTTGGGATCGCCGATCAAGCGGATCAGGTGATTGCGGATGTCGTGTACGCCGTTGGCGTAATCAAGAATGCGCTCGCTGACCGGATCGTAATACAGGGCGTTGATGGTGAAATCGCGGCGTTGCGCGTCTTCTTCCAGCGTGCCGTAAACGTTGTCGCGCAGAATGCGCCCGCTCTCGTTGCGGGAAGACTGATTGCTGTCTTCCTCTTCGTCGTTTTGCGGGTGATTGGCGCGAAAAGTCGCGACTTCGATGATTTCGCGCCCGAAATGGATATGCACCAGTTTGAAACGGCGGCCGATGATCCGCGCGTTGCGGAATTCCGCACGCACTTGCTCAGGCGTAGCGCTGGTTGCAACGTCGAAATCTTTTGGAGTGATGCCCAACATCATGTCACGCACGCACCCGCCGACCAGATAAGCCTGGTAACCGGCGTTCTGCAGGCGCTCGACAATGTTCACCGCGTAACGGCTGAATTGCCCTTTTTGCAACGAATGCTGGCCGCTATTAAGCACTTCAGGCGTGCTGCGGATGTGTTGCGTGTGACGCTTGGGAGAACGGAATGACTGGAACAACTTCTTCAGCATGGGATGCACTGTTTGAAGGAATGTTCGGCCATAACCAAGAATGACCGCATGATGGGCGGGGATTCTAGCATTTAGTCAGGGGATGGTGTAGGACACTGCGCAAGTGCGTGAAGGACGTGTCTACGGCTGGGCTTCGTAGCAGCTGTTGAGCAGCGCGATCTGGTGAGGGGATTTATCCCCGTTCGGCTGCAGCGCAGTCGTGGATTTTAGATAGCGCCCCTTTAGGTAGGTCAGGCCTTTAGGTCTTACGACTGCTTCGCAGCGGAGCGGGGATAAGTCCCCTCGCCACAATGCAGGGCTCAAATGGCAGAAACTACAAGGGGAGCCGAAGCTCCCCAAGAAAGTAGTTGCATGCTCTGTTTTTATTTTTGATTCGGGCTTTTTGTTTTTGTTAAGTGCCCGCGTCATGAAGTTTCCTTCGTGACCCTCCCAATCGGGAGTCAAGAGCAAACGGATTGCTTTGGTCGCTGTGTTGCAGTGATCTTGCGATCCAACCAGTTCAGGCTCTGTCTCAGGACAGTTTTTGTTGTTCTCGGCCTGGTCGTGGGGCAAGCCCCAAATACAACGCCTCTCCAAAAGAATCAGTTAGCTGCGCCTCTCGCCGTCTTGTTTTTATTGTGCGTGAGTCGATTCGTCTTATTTTTATTGTCTTGTACATTGCTTGTTATTGTTCTTGTACCAAACATATAGCAGGGTGCGTGCCAACATTTATGATGCCTAGCAAAACAAGGGGTTACGCGGGCTGAGTGGCTTTTTAATGGCATAAAAAAGCCGGGGCTTCGTTACCGTAAGCCCCGGCTTTTGTTACGCGAAAAATCTGAGGTAACAGTTTCTTCGCCCCATCACGTGTTACCCGCACATTGTTCAGGTGACATTCAGCTTTCGCTGGCCACCCCGGTCTTGCGGCGCGGAATGCCCAAGCGCTGCCGACGTTCCCACAGGCACTTGCGACTGACGCCGAGTTTGCGAGCCAGCTCGGTTTCGGTCATGTGGTCCTGATGCTCAAGGACGAAATGCTGGAAATAATCTTCCAGTGACAGGTCTTCGGTCGGCTCGTGGCTGTTATTGCCGGTGCTGTTGCCTTGTTGCGGTGGCAGGCCGATGAAATCCTCGTCGTCCAGATCGCTCAGCTCAATGTCGATGCCCAGCAATTCTGCGGAGATTTCCGGGCTTTCGCACAGAATGACCGCACGCTCGACCGCATTTTCCAGCTCGCGCACGTTGCCCGGCCAGGAGTAGTGACGGATTGCCTGCTCGGCGTCCGGGGCAAATTTCAGATCGGTGCGGTTGACCCGCGCGCTTTGCCGCGCCAGGAAGGCGTTGGCAATTTCGTTGACGTCGGCACCGCGCTCGCGCAAGGCCGGCAATTTCAAAGCAATGACGTGCAAGCGATAAAACAAGTCCTCGCGGAATTGGCCGATCTTCGCCAGGCTCTTAAGGTCGCGGTGCGTCGCCGCAATCAATCTCACATCGACTTTTTGCGACTGCACCGAACCCACGCGGCGAATCTCGCCTTCCTGCAAGACGCGCAGCAAGCGGGCCTGGGCCTCCAGCGGCAATTCACCGATTTCATCGAGGAACAAGGTGCCGCCATCCGCCGCTTCAACCAGCCCGGCGCGCCCGGCGCTGGCGCCAGTGAACGCACCTTTCTCGTGGCCGAACAATTCGGATTCGATCAGGCTTTCCGGAATCGCCGCGCAGTTGACCGAAATCATCGGCGCCTTGGCGCGTTTGGACAGATTGTGCAGCGCGCGGGCCACCAGTTCTTTACCCGTGCCGGACTCACCCTGGATCAAAACATTGGAGTCGGTCGGCGCAACTTTGCGGATTTTGCTGTAAAGATCCTGCATCGGCGGGCACGAACCGATGATGCCGATTTCGCCATTGCTATTATCGACACCCGCTTTCGCTGCGCCATTCACCGCTTTGCCGGTGACCGGTTCGCCGGCCGCTGGCGTCGATTGCCGATCACGCAGAATGCGCGCAACAGCCTGAAGCATTTCATCATGGTCGAAAGGTTTGGCGATGTAATCGACCGCGCCCATCTTCATCGAGTCGACCGCCGAGCGCAGGCTGGCGTAGCTGGTCATGATCAGCACCGGCGTGCCCTGGCCGAGTTTGATCAACTCGGTGCCCGGTGCGCCAGGCAGACGCAGGTCACTGACGATCAGGTCGAACGTGGGAATGGTGAAGCGTTCTTGTGCTTCCTGCACTGAACCAGCTTCGCTGACCTGGTACTGGTTACGTTCCAGCAGTCGGCGCAAGGCGGAGCGGATAATTGTTTCGTCTTCGACGATCAAAATGTGCGGCATTGATTCGATACTCTCGACGGTCTCAGTTCACAGCGGACGTCGCTTCGACATGACGCGGCAAGGTCACCCGGATACGGGTGCCGCGTTGGCTTTGAACATCAGCCGGGCTGTCGATGGTGATTTGTCCATAATGCTCTTCAACGATGGAATAGACCAGTGCAAGGCCCAGACCGGTGCCTTCGCCAGGATCCTTGGTGGTGAAGAAAGGTTCGAACAATCGGTCCATGATGTTCTTCGGAATGCCGCTGCCTTCGTCTTCGACGATCAGATCGACCGTGTGTTCGCCGGCTTCGCTCTTGACCCGCACCGCACTGCCGGGAGGCGAGGCGTCACGGGCGTTGGAAAGCAGGTTGATCAGCACTTGTGCGAGACGTTGGGGGTCGCCTTCGACCCAATGATCGGGGTCGCACAGGTTATAGAACTGCACTTCGAAATTGCGCCGGTTCAAGGCCAGCAGGCCGATCGCGTCCTGCGCCACTTCGGCCAGACAGACGGGCTCGTCGTTTTGCTGATGACTACCGGCATGGGCGAAACTCATCAGCGACTGAACGATGCGCGAGACGCGTTTGGTCTGTTCGAGGATCTGCCCGCTGATTTCCCTAAGCTCGCCATCGTCTTCGCGTTCTTCGCGCAGATTCTGTGCGAGACAGGCAATGCCGGTGATCGGGTTGCCGATTTCATGGGCCACCCCCGCCGCCAGCCGGCCGATACTGGCCAGACGTTCGGAGTGCACCAGTTTGTCTTCCAGCATCTGTGTTTCCGTCAGGTCTTCTACCAGCAGCACCAAACCACTGTTACCCGGCGCGAGCGGTTCGTCGATTGCCGCCTTGTGCAGGTTGAGCCAGCGGGTCTGGCCATCCAGCGCCAGGTGCTGTTTGTGCAAATGTTCATCCGGCAGATTAATGAAACCCTGCAGCAATTCTTTCCACGGGTCGGCGATGGTGCTCAGGCGCGAGCCGACCACCCGTTGCGCAGCAATCCCGGTCAGCTCCTCCATGGCCTTGTTCCACATGAGAATTTCCTGATCCTTGGCCAGCGAGCAGACACCCATCGGCAACTCTTGCAGGGTCTGCCGGTGGTAGCGGCGCAGGGCATCGAGTTCGGCGGCGAGGCCGGTGAGGCGCGAGTGATAGTCCTCGAGACGGCTTTCGATAAAGTGGATGTCTTCCGTCACATAGTTTTCGCCGCCGGCCTTATAAGGCAGAAAAGTCTCGACCATGTCCTGCGCGACGCTTGGGCCCATCAGGCCGGAGAGGTTGGCTTCGATGCGGTCACGCAAACGTCGCAGCGCATACGGCCGGCGCTCGTCGAACGGCAGATAAAGGTCGCGCAGCGCTTGCTCGACTTCCTTCTGCGCAGCCTTGGCGCCCAGAGGTTTGGCCAGTTGCGTGGCGAATTCCTGCGGCGAGGCGGCGTGCAGCTCTCGACGTTGCGGGCGGCGCACATTGTCGACCGCACAGGCTTCGGCGGCGCTGGCCTCTTCGGGGCTGGCGTTGGTGAACAGTGAGATCAACGTGAACATCAGCACGTTGGCCGCCAGCGAGGCGATTGCAGCCATGTGCCAACTGGTGTCGTCGAGCACGTAAATCATGTTGAGCAGCGGAATGTAAAAGCCCTGCAGATTGCCGACCAGCGGCAACAGCATGGTCACCAGCCACACCAGAATCCCCGCCAGCAAGCCGGCGATGAAACCGCGACGATTGGCGGTCGGCCAGTACAGGACCGACAGCACGCCCGGGAGGAATTGCAGCGTGGCGACGAAGGCAACGATGCCGAGGTTGGCCAGGTCCTGTTCCGCGCCAAGCATCAGGTAGAAACCGTAGCCGGCCATGATGATCGCGACGATCAGCGCCCGGCGGGTCCACTTCAGCCAGCGATAGATATTGCCTTCGGCCGGCGGCTGATAGAGCGGCAGCACCAGGTGGTTCAGGGCCATGCCGGACAGCGCCAGGGTCGTCACGATGATCAAGCCGCTGGCAGCCGACAACCCGCCGATATAAGCCAGCAATGCCAATGCTTTACTGTTGGCGGCGATGCCGATCCCGAGGGTGAAGTACTCCGGATTGGTCGTGGCGCCGAGTTTCAGGCCGGCCCAGAGAATCAGCGGCACTGCCAGACTCATCAGCAGCAGAAACAGTGGCAGGCCCCAGCTGGCGCTGACCAGCGAGCGCGGATTGAGATTCTCGGTAAACGTCATGTGATACATGTGCGGCATTACAATCGCCGAGGCGAAAAACACCAGCAACAGCGTGCGCCACGGACCTTCCTGCAGCGGTGTGTGCAAGGC
>JALYPE010000060.1 GCA_030856525.1 Pseudomonadota bacterium
GCCCAGGCTTGACCGCGAGCTTCGTAGAACACGTTGTCGATCTGCATCCACGGTGTTTCGACGATTTCCTCGTCAACCTGCGGCACTTGGCCCGGCGCAACCACTTCGGTTTTCAGCGAAGTGTTAAGTTTTACCCGACCAACGCTGGCGGACAGCCTTTGCGACAGCGAACCCAAACGGGTGCCCACGTCGCCGAGCCAGTTGTTGAGGTTGTCGGCGCGCGCGTAGAACAGCGCGTTTTTCTGCGACGGATCGGACAGGCGTGCCTGATAGCGGCTCAGGGACTTGATGCCTTCCTGATACTCGGACTCGCTGGATGGCAGCACCCAGCTCTTGTTATCGAAGTTGAAACGCGGTTCGGCCTTGGCCAGATCGCCATCTTCTGCCGACTGCGATTGCGAGCGGGCGAAGTCTTTACGCAAGGCGCGCGTCAAATCACGCACCTGAACCAGCACGCCATATTCCCAGCTCGGCGTATTGTCCATCCACAGGCCCGGCGGGAAACGGTCGTTGGAAATGTAACCGCCCTGTTTGGTCAGCAAGGTATCGGCGACGGTCTTGAGCGTTTCGACCGTGGTGTAGCCGATGACCATCTGCTTGCCTTCACGTTCGGCCGCCACCTGGGCGTTTTGCTGAACCGGGAACAGCGCCGGCTCCTGACTCCAGTACCAGCCGAGCGCGATGCTCACCAGCAGAAAAAGGCCGATCAGCGTGGCCAGCGCCCGGCTGAACAACAGGCCGCCGACGTAACTGCGGGTGGCCGACTTAGGTTCGGCGGCACGTTCAGGCGCGCTGCCCGCGCGGTTCTTCCAGTCCAGCATGGCGGTATCCTTTCAATCACTTGAGTTCAGGTTCGACCACAACCATACAACAACGTGCCAAGTCCGGGCACCCGCAGGTAGGGTTATCCGAAAAATACGGTTGAGCGTTGCCGGCGAGCGAAAGGATGACGTGCGAATCAGTGCCGAAAACTTCCTGAGCATTTGCCAGGCTTCGTGCGCGTCTATAAATGCAATGTGCCTTGGGCGTCAGTCAGATTCGGCTCCATGCTGCCTTTAAACGTTGCAATAAAAGGTTGTTATTTCACAGGCTGAACGGTGCGGGTGACAACCAGGCTACACAATCGAATCAATATCCAAGTGAAAGGGTGCGCCAGGTGTGTGCCCTCCGGTCATTGCCGCGATGGCTGCCTCGTTGTCTTCTGCTGCGGGCGGGAGCATTGCCAGTTGTTCCTTAACGATGTTTTCCGGGTGGGCGTTCCAGCGCAGCACATTTTCCTGCACCCACTCAGGCTGATCGGCGTAGCTCCCGTAAACGTCAGCCTCGGTAACTCGTTGGCCGTGCAGGGCCACCAAGCGAAGCCGGGTCATCTCGATATTTTCCTGTTCCTTCATCAGGGCCTCGAGCTTTTCCCGATCTTGGTGGTAGCCGGCATAAGCTTCGGGGCTCTTGCGAATGCTCTCCCTGATGTCCTTCAGTTGCTCATTGACTTTGTTCAAGCCGTGGTCAATCCATTCGAATTCCCGCGCGGTCACCAGTGAGTGTTTGAGTTGCAGTGCTTCCTGCCAGCGGCGCAAGCTGGCCCAGCAACCAGGAATGTAACTGCCGACCATCGAGTGATCGGCGGCCTCGACCAGTTGCCGCAGAAGTGGATCGCGCGGAGGCAAACCGTTGGTCTGCTGTAATGCCTCTGCGCAGCCATGATCATTGATCGTGCTGCAACCCGGCTCCCAGAGAATCGACGACATTTGATCCTTGCCGAATACCACTGGCATGAAGTGACGCAGCTTGCCGTGATGATCGTACGGTGCGCCCTTGTAGTTGATCAGATTCACAGCCAGGTACAGCAGGCCAATGGCCGGGGCCAGCAGGATGATCGCACCGTGTTTGTTGTACATCGATCCGGACGGTGTATTCATCCAGGTGGCGGGCACACTGGGGACCGGGTCGTTGTGTTTAACGATGCGGTGATGGGTCAAGGGCTGGGCGTTTTTGATGAAGGTGGCGTCGCCGGCGCGGGGAGCGCCGTAGGTCTAGAGCACGATCTCCGGCTGATAGCGTTTATTGCGTCGCAGCATCTCAGCCAGTATCAGTGCTACCGCTCCACCGAGACTATGTCCGGTAATTAGCAGTTTTTGTCCGCTGTAAAATTTTGCCAAGTAGGCAGCGACAAAGGGATAGACAACTTTGGCGGCTCCGTAAAAACCGTTGTGTACGCTGCCTACCCCTTCTTCAAACGGAACCTGCTGAGCGTCCGCATCACGCAGCCCGTCGGCCACAATCTCGTTGGTTCCGCGCACGCTGACTAGAATCAACTCGTCGTGATGGCTGATAAAGGCTTGGGTGTCCGTGCTGGTGACCTGTTTACGATCATCAAAAAAGTGCAGTTTGGCCGGGTGTTCCTGCTCACTACCCAGTTTTGGATCATTCACTTCAGGGTACAGCTGCGGGTCGAATGGCACGATCTCCAGACGTTTCGAGTAAGGCACCTCTTCATATAGTGGGTAGTAGTTCTTCGTCTGCGAGGGATCGACCTTCCACAACTCATCAAACTGCGGCAGGGCATGGCCGAACCAGTTGCCACTGCTGGGCTCCAACGGGAAACTCACGCTGCCGGTCTTGACCGGATGCGTATCCGGTTCCTGGCCGAAATCGGTGTAGCTCAGGGT
>JALYPE010000097.1 GCA_030856525.1 Pseudomonadota bacterium
TCAGCGGTCACGCGGACGTTCTTCCAGCTGAAAGACTGCGCCTTCCCTGCGACCAATAGTGACCGCCCTGCATCGATATAGATGTTGCTCAGCGTGTTGGGATTGGCAAACGCTCCAGGTGTAAGCGAGAAAGGGCCGGGGCCAATGCGGTCGTCAAGCAAAGGTTGAATGACCTCCTTGATTCGCTCGGTGATCGGCAATAGATGCTCCCATGCCTGGGCCTTTCGTCCTTTGCCATCTAACAGGCTGATCGTGGTGTCTGTGACGGCCTCCCACGGAACCACGCAGAACTGGGTAAGCCTCTGGCCGCCAAAGTAGATCAGGGCCTTGGCAATGGCAGCGTGGCGAACAGGCAGCGTATCGAGGTGCCTTAACAACTCCCCCAGCTCAGTCGGCGTGAGCGACTCGGTATGACCTTGACCGGTACCCAGTGTTACGGGAATGTCACGAACCGGGTTTGCGCTGACAGCAAAAACCTTCCCGTCTTCCGCCAGGCGTTCGGGCGCCAGGTGCGCCTTGGCTGCATAGCTGAATGCTGCTCGAAGGTAGCGGCGCAGCTTGTCGCAGGTGGTCCGCATACCGTTAAACGAACTCCCCGGCGCCTTGTGCCCGATACCCCTTCCTTTTGGTTTGCGGCCAAGCACACCGGCAAGGATCATCTGAATATCCTCGGGCTGAATATCGGCGGCAGCCCGGGACACCAGGTCAGGGTGATAGTCCTTCACATGGAGCTGGAACATACGGCTGATCTCTTTGGCGCTCACCCTGCCAGCAGCGACCATGCCATTCGAATAGCTATCCATCAGATCACCAAATGAACCGCGCCTGGCCGCGACTTCTGCATCACGCTGGGCACGGGTTTCCAATTCAGCAAACCGGGCCTTTTGCCGCTCGATCTCGGCAAGGTAGCCAGCTATTCCGCCGGCGGCCTCCACGCCATTTGCCAAGGTCATAGCCTTGTCACGGAGAGAGCTTAGAGAGAATTCGTTGGTGTCGGGCCTGGGCCTTTTGGCCAAGATGCCAAGAGGCAGACGCTGATCTGTCGTCGGGGTCCGTTCACGGTAGTAAGCGAGGATGACACCTGAGGCTTTCCGCTCGAGCAGCAGCGTACCTTTTCCACGCGAGCCCACCGGTTCAGACTTTCGAGTCTTGACCGCGTGTGCTTCCAGATCAGTCAGCCGAGTGCGCTTCACCATAATTTTCCCCGTTCGTTCCCCGTTTCGAGTGCGAACTCAAGATATCCAGTGAAACGTAGAAACACAACGAGTCGTCATATCATACTGTTTTCAAAAGGGTTTACAGATATAAGCGCCACCTATTGAAACCTACAGAAACAGCTCCAGAGGTCACTCATAATCCTTTGGTCCACGGTTCGAGTCCGTGTAGGCCCACCAAACAAGAAAGCCGCGCTTTATGCGCGGCTTTTTCGTGTCTGAAGACTGCTTCAGCCTTGCGTGGTATTCCGTGGAGCCACCCTCGCAATCTTCTGCACTAGCTCCAACCGTTCAAGCGCTTCCCGCGTCAACTCCCCTTCATACGTCTCCGCCGCCCTGCCCCATTGCTCCACCAACGTCATGCCTTCCACCAGCACGCTGGCCAACTCGATAATCGTCTCGGCCAGTGTGTCGACGATATTCTGCGTGCGAAGCCACAGGTGATCATTGATCGCTTTGAGCTCGGCCGCCAGAAGTCGGGAAGATCCGGCATCGGTGCCGGGATGTTCGATGTTGCGCAGCAGATGCCGAAGCTCTCTGATTTTTGCGTAGTCCTTTTCCGCGCCGAACTCACCTCGCAGGATGGCGAGCGCGTGCGCCTTGTCGACGCGTTTGCCCGCCGCGCGACGGGTGTTGAGCGTCTGCCCCATGACGCCGGCGAACAGAATGATCACTCGCGCTTGCAGATAAGCCTTCATGCCTTGCATCGACACAATGGGTCGGGCAAGGGTGATGGTCGCGCCGCCACGATGGCTCAGGTCCATGCTAACTGTCAGGCTCACGCCCCCCGTTTCAAACCCCAGTGCGCGAGCTACCACGTAGTGCGCCATTTCATGGTTGGCAATCTGCACTGCGCGATCCCGCACAGCGGATGGCATTTTGTGGGTCATATCCATCGCCTCACGTAACAGCCTTCGCCCCTGATTATTGATGGCAAATTTGCACAGGTAAACATGGCATGAACGGTCATAAGACTAGACCAACGACCGCGATCCGGAATGTCCCTGTAACATGCTGCCCCATTGATATGTGCCGCTGGAGACACCCTTGCCTGACA
>JALYPE010000103.1 GCA_030856525.1 Pseudomonadota bacterium
ATGGTGAACTGCCCGGTGGTGACGACGTTGGCGATCCCCGAACCGGTAATCGTGCCCATCAAGGCCGATGAAACCACCGCAACTTTCGCCGGGCCACCGAGCTTGTGGCCGAATATGCCCATGGCGAAATCGGTAAACAGTTTGATCATCCCGGCTTGTTCGAGAAATGAACCGAACAGGATGAACAGAAAAATGTAGGTGGCCGACACGTATGTCGGCGTGCCGTACAAACCCTCGGTGCCGAACGACAGCTGATTGATGATCTGATCGAAGCCGTATCCCCGATGAGCCAGCTCGCCCGGCAGGTATTCACCGAGCAAACCGTAGGCGAGGAACAGCCCGCAAATGATCGGCAGCGCGAGGCCCATCACCCGGCGTGCTGCTTCGAATACCAGGATGATCAAGACAAGCCCCACCACGATGTCGCTGGGCGTCAGGTCGCCCGAACGCTGGATCAGGTCTGCCTCGAACACCCATTGGTACAGCGCGGTGCCGATAGCGGCCAGGCTCAGCAGCCAGGCCAGCGGTTGCCACGGCCGAGTTCTGCCGTAGGCGGGGTAGCTCAAAAACACCACCCACAGCAGGAAGCCGACATGCACCGCACGCAACACCTGGCTGGACACCGGCGAAAACGCAGCGGTGACGATCTGGAAGACTGAAAACGCCAGGGCCACGTAGAACAGGGTTTTTGGCCAGTCCCGCGGGTTCGCCGGAATACCGTGCTGATCTTCACTCATTGGCTGCCTGCCTCATGATCACAATTCGAAGAGGGCGTAGCAGCAGGGGGCTGCCGCCGCGCCACGTGTCATCACAGCGCGGCTTTTTCCCTGTAGTACCGTTCGGCGCCAGGATGCAGCGGGATTGGCAGGTTTTTGCTGGCGGACTCCAGCTTGATGTCTTTCGCTGCCGAATGAGCGTTACCCAGCCGCGTGAGGTTTTCGAACATCAGTTTGGTCATTTCATACGCCACGTCATCCGGCACATCGGCGCGGGTCACCAGGATATTGGTGATCGCCACCGTCGGCACCGCCTCGGGCTGGCCGTCGTAGGTATTCGGGGGAATCATCGCGCTCTGGTACGCCGGGTTGCCGATTTTGCTGACGACGTCGGCAGGCACGGCAACGTAGTTCAGCGGCATGACCGAGGACAGGTCACGGATGGCCGCCATGCCCAGACCGGACGACTGCAGGGTCGCGTCGAGCTGGCGGTTTTTGATCAATTCGACGGACTCGGCGAACGGTAAATATTGCACCTTGCCCATGTCTTCATAAGTCAGGCCCGCCGCTTTGAAAATCGCCCGCGCATTGAGTTCGGTGCCGGACTTCGGCGCGCCGACCGAGATCGTCTTGCCCTTGAGGTCCGCGAGGGTCTTGATCCCTGACTCCTGGCTGGCAACGATCTGGATGTAGTTGGGATACGCGCCACCGATGGCGCGCAGTTTCGTCAGCGGCGCCTTGAACCCGGCGTCTTCCACACCGTTTTTTGCATCCGCCACCGAGTCGGCCAACGCCAGTGCCAACTCACCGCGACCGGCTTGCAACAGGTTGAGGTTCTCCACCGAGGCCTTGGTGGCCTGCACTGACGTCTTGACCCCGGGAATCCCGTCGCCGTAGATCTGCGACAGGCCGACACCAATCGGGTAATAAACTCCACTGGTACCGCCGGTGAGTATGTTGATAAACACCGGGGCGGCTTGTGCGGCGGTCGTCACGGCCAATGCGGCAGCAGCGGCCAGAAGGGTGAAGCGGTTGATTACACACATGGGAAAGGCTCCGTCTTTTATTGGCTTTGTGCAGAGTCATTCCACTGTAGTTGATGCAGGCGTAATGCGCGTCGGCCTATCTTCGCGAGCCGCCAGGCCTCAGCTTTTCTTCCCGCAGTCCAGCAGCAACCCCGAAGCCAGTGTCACGAAACTCTCCACCGCCTTGCGCGATGCGGACTGAGGATCGTCGGCATTGGCAATCCATAACGAAGCACCGAGCAACGCACCCATGACCAGACGCGACATTGCCTCTGCATCCACGGCGTGCACCGTGCCTTCGTCGATCAGCTTCTGGAGGCTGCGCTGCGTGCTTTGCATGCACGCGTTCTGGCTCGACCAACTGGCGGGGTCGCCCAGTACCGCGGGCCCGTCAAGCAGCACGATGCGCTGGAATTCCGGTTCAAGCGCCATTTCGATATAGGCGATGGACTCGTCGATAAAGCCTTCCCACGTCGAGCTGGCCTCATTGATGATCACGCTCAGGCGCTCGATCATTTCCCCGTCGATCTGCGCGATCACCGCTTCGAGCAAACCTTTTTTGCCACCGAAATGGTGGTAGAGCGCACCCCGCGTCAGACCTGCTTCAGCCGTCAATTCGTCCATCGAACTGTCTGCATATCCCTTCGCCGCGAAGGCCTCTCGCGCAGCCTTTATCAGCTTGCCACGAGTTTCCACAATCATGTCCGCGCGCTTCTGTGCCATCAGAACTTCATCCTCGAAAATTATTTTTATACGCGACGTATGCCAGTTGACATACGCGATGCATGTCCTAATATAGCCGACATACACGGCGTATGCAATTTGACGCTACAGGCGTGATTCGGTCCGCCGAGCCGCATTCAGCAGAGGAATTCAGCACATGCACACGCTCAAAACCATCGGGCTTATCGTCAATCCCATCGCCGGCATGGGCGGGCGGGTTGGCTTGAAAGGCACCGATGGCGCCGGTGTTCTGGAGGAGGCCAAAAGACGCGGTGCGCGTCCGCTGTCCAGCGAGCGTGCGTTACAGGCGCTGAAACGACTGGCGGCTTCCAACACGCCATTCCACCTCGTCACCGGCTCCGGCGAACTGGGCGAAGACGTCGCTCGCGCTGCCGGCCTTGAGCCGATCGTGGTGTACCGCACGCGCAGCGGCTCCAGCCTGCCGGAAGACACGCGAAATGCTGCCCGCGCCATGTTGCGTGCTTCGGTCGATCTGCTGCTGTTTGCCGGCGGCGATGGCACGGCGCGCGATGTGCTCGGCATGGTCAACGACCGCATTCCCATCCTCGGCATTCCCACCGGCGTGAAAATGTATTCGGCGGTGTTTGGCACCACCCCGGAGAACGCCGGGTATCTGGCGTCACGCTTCATCGCCGGTGCCGGATCGCTGCGCTCGCGCGAAGCCGAAGTGATGGACATCGACGAGGCTGCGATCCGCAACGATCAGGTGTCGGCGCGCCTCTACGGCTATGCCCGCAGTCCCTATGAACGTCACCTGGTGCAAAACGCCAAGGCCGGTTCCGGGCCCGGCGAAAACGCGACGCTCGATGCTGCGAGCCGGCAGATCGTCCGCGAGATGCACCCGGGCTGTCTGTACATCGTCGGGCCTGGCACCACGACGCGGCGAGTGATGTCCGCGCTCGGCCTGCGTTCGACGCTGCTGGGGGTCGACGCGGTGCTGAACGGCGTACTAATTGGCGCCGACCTCAACGAACGCGAAATCCTGCAACTGATGGAGGGGCGTGAGGCGCGGATCATCATCGGCGTGCTCGGTGGCCATGGCAGCCTTTTCGGCCGCGGCAATCAACCGATCAGCGCCGAGATCATCCGCCGCACAGGCGCGGCCAACATCATCGTGATCACCACCGTCGAAAAGCTTCTTTCCCTGGAAGCCGGGTGCCTGCGCGTCGACACCGGCGATGCCGAAGTCGACGCCATGCTCACCGGCTACCGGCGCGTGCACACCGGACCGGACCGGTCGGTTTTCTTCAAGGTTACATCCTGATCAGCCGTCCCACCTGAACTCAACACGAGGTTAATCCCATGAGTCTTCACGTCGCCCATCCCTACATGGCGAATTCCGTTCCCGCACTCAAACAGGAAATGCTCGACTCGATCGGTGTGGACAGCATCGAGCAGTTGTTCCAGCAAATCCCTGCCGAACACCGTCTCAAGCGGCCAATCAACTTGCCCCCGGCGCTCAACGAGAGCCAGCTTCGTCGGCACCTGCTGAGCATTCTGTCGAAGAACAAGACCACCGAGCAGTACCTGAATTTTCTCGGCGCCGGCAGCTGGCAACATCATGTGCCCGCAGCCTGCGACGAAGTGGTGCGGCGCAATGAATGGCTGACGTCGGTGTTCGGCGAACCGAGTTCGGACCACGGGCGCAATCAGGCCTGGTTCGAATTCTGCAGCCAGCTCGGCGAATTGCTGAACATGGACCTGGTCGGCCTGCCGGTGCGCAGTTGGGGTTGCGCCGCCGGGCATGCGATCCGCATGGCCACGCGCATCAATGGTCGCAATGAAGTCGCCGTCGTGCGCGCCATCGATCCGGAGCGGCTCTCGGTCATTCGTAACTATTGCGAACCCGTCGAGATGCCCAGCCACATCACCGTGCGGCTAGTCGATTACGACCCGGCCACCGGGTTGATTGATCTGGATCACCTGCGCGCGACCGTCGGCGCGGACACCGCTGCGGTCTATTTCGAAACGCCGTCGTACCTCGGTGTGATCGAACATCAGGGCGCTGAAATTGCCGCCATCGCGCACGCGGCGGGCGCCGAAGTGATTGTCGGCGTCGACCCGATTTCCCTTGGCGTGCTCGCGGCGCCCATCGACTTCGGCGCGGACATCGTGGTCGGCACCACGCAGCCGCTGGGCGTGCACATGAACTGCGGGGGAGGCGTCAGCGGTTTCATCGCCTCCCGGGATGAAGAGCGCTACGCCCATCAATACCCGACGCTGTTCATCAGCATCGCGCCAACCACCAAGCCCGGTGAATACGGATTCGGCCTGAGCCTGTTCGAACAATCGTCCTATGGCTTGCGTGACAAAGGCAACGACTGGACCGGCCACTCGGTGTACATGTGGGCCATCGCCAATGCGGTGTACATGGCCATGATGGGGCCGCAGGGCTTCGAGGATGTCGGCGGTGTGATCCTGCAACGGGCGCATTACGCGGCAAAACTGCTCGGGCAGATTCCTGGCGTGCGGGTGACATTCCCGTCGGGCTTCTTCAAGGAATTCGTGGTGAATTTCGATGCCACCGGGCACAGCGTGGCAGACATCAACAAGCGCCTGCTCGACCTCGAGATCTTCGGCGGCAAAGACCTTACCCGGGACTTCCCCGAGCTTGGCGCCAGCGCACTTTACTGCGTCACCGAGGTTCACACCCAGGCCGACCTTGAGCGTCTGGCCGACGCACTCAAAGAGGTAATCGCACAATGAACACCACACTCAGGGAATACCATGCTCCGGTCTGGAGCGAGCCGGTCATCATGGAAATGGGCTATCCGGGCCGCCGCGGAATGATTTTTTCCGACGTCGAGGACGACGTGAAAACGGCCGTCGGCAGCATTGAAGGGCTGGTGCCGGTGACGATGCGTCGGGGCAAGAAACCGGCCTTGCCGGAAATGTCCGAACCCGAGGTGCTGTAT
>JALYPE010000145.1 GCA_030856525.1 Pseudomonadota bacterium
GAGGAGGGTTATGTTCGCTCGGAGAAGGGCCATCGTGGCGGTTGGACGCTGGCCAAGCCATTGGCGCAAATCACCTTGCTGGATATTCACCAGGCGTTGGGTTCGTCTTCGCTGTTCGCCATCGGACTGTCCACCGACCACCCCGAGTGTCTGGTGGAGCAAGCGGTGAATGCTGCGCTCACCGACGCATTCGATGCCGCTCAGGCGCTGCTGATTGCGCGGTTGGGCAGCGTCACGCTGGAGCAGTTGGCACAAGACTTTGAAGAGCGCTTCAAGGGATGGAAGAGCCGGGCTGACGCGGCCGAGTCCGCAGGCTAGGTAATGAATAACCATGACCCACCGAGAAAACCTTCATTGGCGGGCGACTTTTTGCCTTGCCTGACGTCCAACCCTGAGACTGCCAACATGGCTTACCAACACTAGACAGCTGGCCTCAGCTAAGGACGGACGATGACCTTTTTCATTTTTCTTATAGCCTGCGGTGCCGCGGCGAGCACCGGCATCATGTTCCAGCCCGGCCAATGGTACAACGAGCTGAAGAAGCCCGGTTTCACGCCACCGAACTGGCTGTTTCCGGTGGCCTGGACGATCATTTACCTGCTGCTCGCCTGGGTCGGGTATCGCTTGACGATGATGCCCGGGAGCGAATTGCTGCTGGCGTTGTGGGCGGCGCAGATCGCCCTCAATACACTGTGGACGCCGGTGTTTTTTGGCGCGCACAGAATCTTCGCCGGCCTGGTGGTCCTCGTGCTTCTGTGGTTGGTGGTAGCGTTCATGGTGGTGATGGCGTTGCGTTTCGATCTGGTGACCGGTCTGATCCTGTTTCCATACCTGGCCTGGCTATCGATGGCTGCAGCGCTTAATTTCTCGATCCTGCGCAATAATCGGTAAGTGGTCTGTCGCTCTGTTCAATGCAGAGCGACAATTTCGCACCCCCACAGCTGCACGGATGGCTGACGGCTGTCCGGTGCGCCGATCCATTGGCTGAACGGGTGACAGCTGCCGTCAAAACACAGCTGGTAATCGCCTGCTTCCGGCGTCCGGCCAAGGTTCAGCGCTGGCAACGGCGGCAACACCCGACTGTAGTGCCAGCTGCCGTTTGCCAGACGTGCATCTGCAGGGATGTCCATGCCTGCGCCATTCCCCCGCACCCGGGCTTCACCCAGTACCAGCCCTTGTGCGGTGACGCGGTAATCTTCCTCCCAGCGGATCTATTCAATGGTGTGGTTCCACGCCAGGGTAAAACCGGCAACGGGGAGCTGAGCCCACACCACACCCGCCAGGCCCAGGCACAAACCGATCATGCCTGCGCCAGCCGGGTGTGCCGCGAGCGCCAGAGGTGCTGGGCGATGATCAGCGCGCCGAGCGCAAATCCGATTTCGTCGGTCAACGGCAACGCGACCACCAGCAAGGCTCCCGCCGTGAAGCTTGCCAGGCGTTCCCACAGCGGCATTTTCTGTTGCAGAAAACCGGTGGAAGCCATGCCCCACAAGCCAACGGCCAATACAGTCTTGATCAGCATGTAGGCGGTCATCCACAGGCTGTCGCCTTGCATCATCAGCGCCGGGTTGTAGACCGCCATGAACGGGATGACGAAGCCGGCCAGGGCAATCCGCACCGCCCACAGGCTGATCTTGAAGCCTGATTCCCTGGCGATGGGCGCGGCGGCAAAGCAGGCCAGTGCAACCGGCGGCGTCAGGTCGGCGAGGATGCCGAAATAAAACACGAACATGTGCGAAACGATCAGCGGCACGCCCAGTTCCAGCAGTGCAGGCGCAGCAATGGAGCTGGTGATGATGTAATTGGGAATGGTGGGGATGCCCATACCCAGCACCAGGCAGGTGATCATCGTCAGGATCAGCGACAGCAGCAGGTTGTCGCGTCCGATCGCCAATATGTAACCGGCGAAGGTCGACGCCACGCCGGTCAGCGACACCACGCCGATGATCGTCCCGACCAGCACGCAGGCGATCCCGACAGGCACCGCGTGACGCGCGCCGTCGACCAGCGCGAACAGGCAAATTTCCAGCGTTTCGCGACCGCCCTTGATGAACCAGCACACCAGCACCAACGCGGCAATGACCGCGAAGATCACGCCGATACCAAGCTGGAAGAAGCCCACGCAAAGCACGCCGAGCGCCACCCAGAAGGCGCAGCGCAAGGCGAAGCTGGAGACCCTCAGAATGATCGCCGAACCCAGGATCACGATGGACGTCAGCGCCAGCCCGACCATCCCCGAAAACAGTGGCGTGCGCCCGGAAAACAGCAGATAGACCAGGAC
>JALYPE010000151.1 GCA_030856525.1 Pseudomonadota bacterium
GCTCAAGCTCAACGAGAAGAGCGTGAACTGGCGAGTGCGTTTGAGTGATGGAGGGTTATTGCTGTCGGTGGTGGCGGCCCGGCCGCTGCAGGGCGAGTGGTCCGGTAGTGAGGTCGATGACCGCTGGCGGTTGGAGATCCATCTCCGGGAGCAATAAAAGAGGGAATCCCCGGCCTGCCTGTACCAAGGTCCCCGAAACCGGGTAGTGAATCGAATCACTGAATGGACTATTGCAGGTGGCGTGCCAGTTTTTAACATTTTGAAACAGGGCAGCGCTGCATAACGACGAAAGCCCCGTAATACGGGGCTTTCGTGTTTTTTCGTGGCTTCGATAGTGGATGCAAGCAGGTTGTTGGATCAGTTGGCGTGCGCGATTGCGGTTCACGGTGCATTCAGTCGGTGCACGGTGCTTCCAAAAGCTTCGCGAGCAAGCCCGCTCCCACAGGGTTTAACGGTGTTCGCACAATCGTGGAAGCATCCAGGTCTACTGTGGGAGCGGGCTTGCCCGCGAATGGATTTACGCAGCACCGAAGATTTAGAGGCTGCTTAACCCTCTTCCGAATCATCCTCATCCGCGCCATCAACCTTCATGCCCAATTCCTTGATCTTGCGCGTCAGGGTATTACGCCCCCAACCCAACAAAACCGCCGCATCACGACGGCGCCCGGCGGTGTGTTTCAGCGCCGTCTCGATCATGATCCGCTCGAAGGTCGGCACCGCGCTGTCGAGCAGACTCGACTGGCCACGCGCCAATGCCTGATCCGCCCACTGACGCAACGCTTGCTCCCAGTTGGTCACAGGTGCCGAGTCTTGCGGCAGGTTCAACAGTTCCGGCGGCAGGTCGCTGATGTGCACTTCGCGGCCCGAAGCCATCACCGTGATCCAGCGGCAGGTATTCTCCAGCTGACGCACGTTGCCGCCCCACGGCAGGTTTTTCAGGTATTCCTCGGTCTCGCTTTTCAGCAGTTTCGGCTCGACGGCCAATTCTTGCGCGGCGCGGCTGAGGAAATGCCTGGCCAGGGTTGGAATGTCTTCACGACGGTCTGACAGCCGTGGAATATGAATACGGATCACGTTGAGGCGATGGAACAAATCCTCACGGAATTTGCCGGCTTGCACCAGGGTTTCCAGATTCTGGTGCGTTGCGGCGATGATGCGCACATCGACCTTGACCGGCACATGACCGCCGACGCGGTAAAACTCGCCATCGGCCAATACGCGCAGCAAACGAGTCTGTGTATCCGCCGGCATGTCGCCGATTTCATCCAGAAACAACGTGCCGCCGTCGGCCTGTTCGAAACGACCGCGACGCAGGTTGGCCGCGCCGGTGAACGCGCCTTTTTCGTGACCGAACAGCTCGGATTCCATCAAGTCCTTCGGAATCGCTGCCATGTTCAACGCGATGAACGGTGAAGCTGCACGCGGGCTGTGACGGTGCAGAGCGTGGGCCACCAATTCCTTGCCGGTGCCGGATTCGCCGTTGATCAGCACGGTGATGTTGGAGTGACTCAAGCGGCCGATGGCGCGAAACACTTCCTGCATCGCCGGCGCTTCGCCGATGATTTCCGGCGTACGGGTCAAGGCGACGGGTACTTCCAGGCCTTGTTGTTCCTGCGCGTGCTGATTGGCCCGTTTGACCAGGGACACTGCCTCATCAACGTCAAACGGCTTGGGCAGGTATTCAAATGCGCCGCCCTGATAGGACGCGACAGCGCTGTCCAGATCCGAGTGCGCCGTCATGATGATCACAGGCAGCCGTGGGTGTTGCTCACGAATCCGCGCCAACAGGTCCAGACCACTGGCACCGGGCATGCGAATGTCGGAAATGATCACGTCCGGCTGCTGGCGGGCCAGGCGGCTCATCACGCCATCGGCGCTGTCGAAGCTTTGCGTGGTCATGCCTTCCTGTTGCAAGGCTTTTTCCAGGACCCAACGGATTGATCGGTCGTCATCGACGATCCACACGGTTTCACTACGGCTCATGTCGATGTGGCTCCTTGTTCCAGTGGCAGAAAGATCGAGAACGTGGTGTGGCCTGGGTGGCTGTCACACTCGATCAGGCCCTGGTGCTGGCTGATGATGTTCTGGGTAATGGCCAGGCCTAACCCGGTACCGTCCGGGCGACCGCTGACCATTGGGAAGAAAATGGTTTCCTGCAGTTCGGCAGGGATGCCGGGACCGTTGTCGATGATTTCGATCTTGGTCACCAGACGATGGCGCACGTGACCGATGGTGAACTGGCGCATGGCGCGGGTGCGCAGCGTGATGCGGCCCAGGCGCAATTCGTTCTGGCTGCTGATGGCCTGCATTGCGTTGCGCACGATGTTCAATACCGCCTGAATCATTTGTTCACGATCGATCAGGACATCCGGGATGCTTGGGTCGTAATCGCGCGCCAGGGTGATACAGCCCTGGCTCTCGGCCTCGACCAGGTGCGAAACCCGCTCCAGCACTTCGTGAATGTTGCACATGGCCAGTGACGGCAGTTTGTTGGAGCCGAGCATGCGGTCGACCAGATTCCTCAGGCGATCGGCTTCCTCGATGATAACGTTGGTGTAATCGCGCAGGCTTTCCTCTGGCAGTTCACGCGCCAGCAGCTGCGCCGCGCCGCGAATCCCGCCCAGCGGGTTTTTGATCTCGTGAGCGAGACCGCGAACCAGCATCTTGCTGGTTTCCTGCTTCGACAGCTGCGCCTCTTCCTTGGTGATCCGCAACAGGCGGTCGCGCGGGTGCACTTCCAGCAGCAGCAGGGTGGCGCCGTTGGAGAGGATCGGCGTCACCGCGTAATCGACCGTCAATGTCTGACCGGTCAGGGCAGTGAGCATCGCTTCGCGTTTGGTAAACGGGTGCGCCTGTTCGACGGCCTGACGCAGTGAGTTGAGCGCCTCGGGCGATTCAGTGAACAGTTCACTGATGAACTGACCATGACTGCGCTGGCCGCTGATGGCCAAAAGCATTTCCGCCGCCGGGTTCATGTATTCCAGGCGCAGCTCGGCATCGAGCAGGATGGTGGCGGTAGTCAGGTTGTCGAGCAGCAATCGATGCAGTGCGTCGCTTATGGTCATCAGGACCTCTTTTGGAGCAGGGCATGCGCGGGAATAACGCGCCGATGCAGGGAAAATGCAAAAACCAAACCAAGGCTCCGAAAAGAAGCGTTTAACCCCTGAAACGGACGTTTGACGCTCGTTTGCGTGGCGTTCTGCCAGCTCTCTCGGGTACTTTCGAACCAAAATGGGTTGCGATGAGGTTACGGTGCGGCGTATCGCACCAACATAGTGCGCACCCGCTCATGACGTTAAAAGAATCGCAGGAAGGGATTTGTTTCTTCTTCGGGTTTGTCCTTGAGCGGACATTCCGGCCTTTGGCCGTAATCGGCGAGGGCGCAGGGTTTGACCTGGCGTTTCTGTGCAAGGGAAATGCGCAGCATGTGGAAGGGTTGATTGGCCGTGCGCTCGACGGTGCGTCCCTGCTCGTCGACGATTTCGACCGACAGATTATGCGTGCCACGATCGATATCGCTCAGCGCAAACACCGGGCTGGGGCCAGGTTCGCCGGTGGGTTGGCCGTCGAGTAGCAAACGGTAGCGATGACCGCGTTGCAGGCCGGGTTCACTGGTGGCGGTGACGATCACTTCGCCGGCAGTGCTGCGGACGGTGGCGTCGGGCTCGGGAATCAACAGCCGCAGCATGTTGTAGTGGAGCGGTGGCTTGGCTGTAAGTTTTTTTTCTGCCGCTGCCGGCGCAGCGCCGGTCGGGTTGGCGGACATGCGATTGCTAGGTGCAAGCGGTACACGTTTGGCGTTGCCCGAACCGGGCTGGTCGGTGAAAACCCGATTACCCTGGGCGTCGATATACGTGAAAACCTCCGCCGAAACCGGTAGCGAACTCAGGCAAGCGATCAGCAGCCACCACCTCACGGCGTATGCACCCGCTGAACGGTGAAGGTGACGGATGGACTTTGTTGAACAACTTCCTCGCCGCTGATGACTTGCACCGCGAGGCTGTGGGTGCCGCGATCAATGTTGACCAGTTGCAGGATCGGCACGTTGCCCGGCTGACCGTAAGGCTGGTCGTCCAGCACCAGCCTGAACAGATGAGGGCCTTGCAGGCGCGGCTTGATCAATACGTTCACGGTAAACGTGCCGTTGTTGGCGCGCAGGGCTTCGGTGGTCGGCAGGTTGGTCAGCTCCAGCACCTCGTAGGCGCTTTGCGATTGCTCGCGGTTGTTGGCTGCGGTGGGCAGCGCAGGTGCTGTCGGCGTTGGCGATTCAATGCTGTTGAGTGGCGGCAGCTCGACCGCTTCGGCTTCCACGCCGTCGGGTGGCTGATTGCTATAGGCGGTATTGCCGGCGGCGTCGGTGTACTTGTAGATCTGCGCTGCGGCGGGCAGGGCGATCAGCAGCAGGACAGACAGAAAACCACGACCCATAACATCGACCCGATCTCAAAGCGTTGGCTTGCAGCATAGGCCACCGGCGGCAGTTGGCCCAAGCGGTAAACATCCGGGCATGAATCTCCACTCTCTCAACCACCGCCAGACCAC
>JALYPE010000167.1 GCA_030856525.1 Pseudomonadota bacterium
ATCTCGCACCGCTTAACTGGCCCATCAGCCGCGCGGCAGATGGCTGGGCCCACCAGGATTCGAACCTGGGACCAAGGGATTATGAGTCCCCTGCTCTAACCGCTGAGCTATAGGCCCCCTGACGCTGATGCGCGCGCCTTACGCGGACGCACGAGACAATTTGTCATTTCTACGGTCGTTTTCTACGGCGAAGTCGCGAAGCGAGGCAAACCCACGAAAACTGACGCAATAAAAAATTGTGAGCAAAGAGCGTCGAAAACTTGGTATGTAATCGCAACGATCGCTATTATGCACGGGCGTTCGGCAACAACAAAGAAATTTGGAAAAGCCTGCTCACCGTCGCACCTGTCTGTCGCGAAAGCGCGGCTGACTGCGGTGACCTCGGTGCTGTTGCGCCGTCGCGAGAATGCAGCTTACCAGCGCAGCCCTGCTGGATTTAACGGCTTCGGTTTATCCACGGTTTCAGCTTCAGCGGGGTTGGCAGCTGCAATCCGGGCGAGATTGTAAATCTCGATCAGTCCAACGCCCGTGGTGTTGTCCTTGCCGCGAAGAAGGGCGGTATAAATGCCCGCGGGAACATTCACGATGATGGCGGATTCTTCGTCGCGCGTCGGCGCGATATTGGCCTGTTGCAAGGCCGCCGCCTGGCTGGAGTCATCCTTCCAATTATCGTTCGCCATCAAAAGCGCTCCCTGGCTGTTGCGGATCTCGAGGGTCGGATCTGCCAGCGCACCGATGACCCCGGCCGCGGTGAGTGACGGACCAATCCCGCGCGCGACAAAAGTCTGCTGGTTCACACCCTGGACGATCAGGCCTGCAATCATGATGTTGTCACCGGTGGAGACATTCCCGCGCGTCGAAATATTTGCGAGGTCGGGACCAGAATTGACCGCGAGATCATAAACCTCGACGAGACCGATGCCGGTGGCGTCACCGCTTCCTTTCAAAATCGCGGTGTAGGAGGCCCCGGCATTGAGGGTCCGGATGATGGCCGACTCCAAATTGTTCGAAGGCGCGGCGCCAGACGCGGTTATTTCGCCGGCTTCGGGCGCGCTTTGCCAGTCGTCGTTCGAAATGATCAATCCACCACTGGAATCACGCAGCTCCAGCACTGGATTCGACAGTGCGCCATTGACGCCCGCGACCTGCAGCGACGGCCCGATGCCGCGGATCAGCACTCTCTTCTGGTTATTGCCGCGAACAATGAAACCCGCGATGCCGACCTGGTCGCCCGTGCCTATCACGACGCGCGTCGATATGTTCACCAGCTGGACTTCGAAAGGCGACGTGCGCCAGCCAACATCGTGTAAAATGCCAAGTTCCTGCTTCGTCGGTCCCGCGAAAAAAGTCGCGTCCGGGAGGCTCGGAAAATAAAGCCCGCCGACCCCGGTCTGCGAGGGATCGAGATGGGAATAGTTCGAGCCCTCCTCATACGGATTCGGCGAGTAGAGCTTGATCGCCTGACCGTTGTTGGCAGAGAGACCAAACTGACCGCTCCAGTAAACGTTGTTGCTGATCACGGCCTGGGCGCGCCCGGCCTGGTCCAGAGAAGAGAGGACAGAGCCGCCGACGCCAAGTGTCGAAATGGTCTCAAAAATGCCGGGGCCGGCATTCGAATAACTGCCATTTTGGGCGACGGTGTCGAAGAATCCCATCGAGTGCCCTACCTCGTGCATGATCACACTTTGCCAGTTGTACTGGCCTTGCGGGGGCGTGGAAGCGCCATAGAACCAGGTCACGGACGCGTTGGTGTTCATTTCCACATTTAGCGAGACCGCCCCACCATTCACGTCGTTCTTCGCGAGTAAATTAAAGAGGGCCTGCGCGAAATAGACGCCGTTGCGAACATCGAACCCGGCGGGACCTGCCTGGCCCAGGGTGCCGGTATTGCCAAGGTCGTGGAACTTGAAATCGACGCGCAGGGTGATGTTGCTGGGCTGAAAGTATTTCGCCAGGTTATTTAGCGCGTCAGTCGTCGCCTGCTGCTGCTGTTGCCGGACGGTGGGCGTCGTATTCGGATCGAAAGTGAACACGGGCGTGAAACTAATCGCCTGCGTGCTCGCGATTCCGGCGAAGAGGAGGGCCACGGCAGCAGCGAGTTTGAAATACCTGTTCATTTACGCAGCTTGCACAGGCTCGGATGGGGGACACAAACAAAAAATATCGCGTGCCTTTCCTCTTCAGCCAGCGCAACTTAGCTTTCGAATGTCGCAAGCATTACCAGTGCAGTGT
>JALYPE010000026.1 GCA_030856525.1 Pseudomonadota bacterium
GTGAATGACAAACCGTTTCGCGAGCAAGCCCGCTCCCACATTAGATCGCTGTCGTCAGGCCTTTCCGGCCCAGGCGCTGACAAACGCTGCCAGATCAACCTTCTCCGCCACGCGCGGCTCTTTCTGCGGCGTGCCCAGATAAAGAAACCCGATCACCTCCTCCCCTTCCGCCAGGCCCAGGCCTTTGGCCACGTGTGGCGAATACGCCAACTCACCCGTGCGCCACACTGCACCAATCCCTTGCGCGTAAGCCGCCAGCAAAATCCCGTGCGCTGCACAGCCCGCCGCCAGCAATTGCTCGGACTTGGGGTATTTGACGTGATCCAGCAAGCGCGCGATCACCACCACCACCAAAGGCGCACGCAGCGGGCCATTACGCGCCTTGTCCACCGCCGCCTCGGACACTTCGCCCTCTTGCAGCTTTGCGGCTTCGGCCAGCAACTCGCCCATTTGCTCGCGCGCTGCACCTTCGACTGTCAGGAAGCGCCACGGCTGCAGATGGCCATGGTCGGGCGCACGCATCGCCGCGCCGAACAGCACTTCGCGTTGTGCAGCGGTGGGTGCCGGGTCGATCAGTCGGGGAACGGAAACACGGTTGAGCAAAGCGTCGAGAGCCTGCATCGGCCACCTCCAGAAAAAAATGTCCGGCTATTCTAGCGGTATCCATCGCCAGCATGCCGGTTTACATGCCCCGCTCCACGGGTAGAATGGCGCCCTTCCTCATCACTGCCCGAGCGGACTTCATGGCGTTGCCGACCTTACGGACAATTGGTTTCATCATCGGCATCTTCCTGATCACTCTGGCGGTCGCCATGGTCGTGCCCATGGCCACTCTGTTGATTTTCGAGCGCACCGGCGATCTGCCCTCGTTCCTGTGGGCAAGCATGATCACCTTTGTCGCCGGCCTCGCGCTGGTGATTCCCGGGCGCCCTGAGCACGTCCACCTGCGCCCCCGCGATATGTACCTGCTGACCGTCAGCAGCTGGCTGGTGGTGTGCATTTTCGCCGCGCTGCCGTTTTTGCTGACGCAGCACATCAGTTATACCGACTCATTCTTTGAAAGCATGTCCGGCATTACCGCCACGGGTGCGACGGTGCTCAACAATCTGGACAAGATGTCACCCGGCATCCTGATGTGGCGTTCGATGCTGCACTGGATCGGCGGCATCGGCTTTATCGGCATGGCGGTCGCTATTTTGCCGTTGCTGCGCATTGGTGGCATGCGCCTGTTCCAGACCGAGTCGTCGGACCGTTCCGAAAAAGTCATGCCCCGTTCGCACATGGTGGCGCGATTGATCGTGGCGGCCTACGTCGGCATCACCATTCTCGGCAGCCTGGCGTTCTGGTGGGCGGGCATGAGCCTGTTCGATGCGATCAACCACGCGATGTCGGCGATTTCCACCGGCGGTTTCTCCACCTCCGACAAGTCCCTGGCCAACTGGTCGCAGCCGGCGGTGCACTGGGTGGCCGTGGTCGTCATGATCCTCGGTAGCCTGCCGTTCACCTTGTACGTGGCGACCTTGCGCGGCAATCGCCGGGCATTGATCAAAGATCAGCAGGTGCAGGGCTTGCTGGGGCTGTTGCTGCTGACCTGGCTGGTACTCAGCACCTGGTATTGGTGGACGACTCAGTTGCATTGGCTGGACGCGTTGCGCCATGTGGCGCTGAACGTCACCTCGATTGTCACGACCACAGGTTTTGCGCTCGGGGACTACAGCCTGTGGGGCAACTTCTCGCTGATGCTGTTCTTTTATCTGGGCTTCATTGGCGGCTGTTCGGGGTCCACGGCCGGCGGGATCAAGATTTTCCGCTTCCAGGTTGCCTACATTCTGCTCAAGGCCAACCTTAACCAGTTGATTCACCCACGGGCGGTGATCAAGCAGAAGTACAACGGCCACCGCCTCGACGAAGAGATCGTGCGTTCGATTCTGACCTTCTCGTTTTTCTTCGCGATCACCATCTGTGTGATCGCGCTGCTGCTGTCATTGCTGGGTGTCGACTGGATGACGGCCCTGACCGGTGCGGCCAGTACCGTTTCCGGTGTCGGTCCGGGGCTGGGCGAAGTCATCGGCCCCGCGGGTAACTTCGCCACCCTGCCGGACGCCGCCAAGTGGATCCTCTCGTTCGGCATGCTCTTGGGCCGACTGGAGATCATCACCGTGTTTGTACTATGTATTCCTGCGTTTTGGCGTCACTGACCGGTTTCTCCATCTGCGCCAGTCGCGTCCGGTATTCGCCGGGCGTGGCATCAAACCAGCGGCGGAAGGCGCGGAAAAAATTGCTCGGGTCGGCGAACCCAAGCAAGTAGGCAATTTCCAGCAGGGTCATCCTCGGTTGCGCCAGATACTGCTCGGCCAGTTCGCGCCGGGTGTCATCCAGCAACGTCTGAAAACTCGTGCCCTCCTCCTGCAATCGCCGCTGCAACGTCCGTTGGGACA
>JALYPE010000198.1 GCA_030856525.1 Pseudomonadota bacterium
CAAGGTCAGCCTTGCGCAGGCGTGGAAAACTTTGGGTCGCTGAGAGAGCTGTTGGAAAACGGCCCGCCCGTGGATGCGATTGCCTTCTGCACGCCGCCGCAGGGACGATTTGCCTTGGTGCAACAAGCGTTGGCGGCGGGCAAGCACGTGCTGGTCGAGAAGCCACCGTGTGCCACCCTGGGTGAAGCGCTGGCGCTGGTCGATCAGGTCGCGCAGCAGGGCGTCAGTGGTTTGTTTGCCTGGCATTCGCGCTATGCGCCGGGCATTGCGGCTGCCCGCGATTGGCTGGCCGGCCGCACTTTGCAAAGCGTTCAGATCGACTGGAAGGAGGACGTGCGCAAGTGGCACCCCGGCCAGGCGTGGATCTGGCAGCCAGGTGGTCTTGGGGTGTTTGATCCGGGCATCAATGCCCTGTCGATTGTTACTCACCTGTTGCCGCTGCCGCTGTTTGTCGAGTCGGCCGAGTTGCGTGTGCCTGAGAATTGTCAGTCGCCGATTGCGGCTTCGATCGCGATGTCTGACGCGCGGCATCTGGATGTGGGGGCCGAATTCGATTTCGATCACGGGCATGACGAACTCTGGAGCATTGAGATTCGCTGCAGCGAGGGTGTCTTGCGACTGGAAAACGGTGGCGCGCTGTTGAGTATTGATGGGGTTCGTCAGGCTGTATCGGAGGAGGGGGAATATGCGGCGGTCTACCGGCACTTTCAGCAATTGATCGCGGATGGCGCCAGTGATCTGGATTTGCAGCCGCTGCGGTTGGTGGCTGACAGTTTTTTTGTGGGGAGTAGGGTGTTGGTTGGGCCGTTTTTTGATTGAACGGAACCTGCGCTCGGCCTCTCAATGGGGCGTGCACCGCGACAGCTCGCCGAGGCCGCCTGCCGGCCGACCTGGCTGTCGCGCCGTGTTCGAGATCTGCGCAGCAACCCAAAACGTTGTAGCAGCTGGCGGAGCCTGCGTCCTGGGATTAATGATCGCTCCCTGAGTCAGCGTGGATCTCCTGCGTCGCTATCTGCGACGCCGTAATTGACTAACACCCGCTAAACTTGCCGCACTTGCCGCTAAATCAAAAAAACCCATTGAAAAAAACTCCCATAAGCTTTAAACGGGATGTTCACTGGCACACTGCTGGCAATCATAAAAAAGTATCGCCAGTCTCTGGCTCCGGGAGTGCTGATGAGTGTATGTCCATTGACGGACTCACTGCGGCAATCGAATGATTGCGATGTTGCTGCATCTTCATCGAAAGGGAATCTGGGCAGGGTCGGCATGGCTTACGCTGGCAACGAAGACACGGTTGAATACTTGCTGGACTCAGCGAGAAACTGGGCTCACACCACCGCATGGGTGGTGTATCGCGCCGGTGAGCAAATGCATTTGATGGGGCAGGGCGATCCGCGCATGCAGTGGCCGTCCAGCATCGCCAATGAAGCGTTTGAAGCCTTTTGTCAGTCCCGGTGTTTGCACCGCTGGCCGACGGGCAGTGGCGAAACCGTGCTGGGCTGGCTGCTCGCCCCCCTCGAAGAGGCTTCGGAGCCGGCGCTCGCCGGGTTTGCTCAGCGCCTCGGCATTCAGGTGCAGACCAACACCCTGGCCCGCGCGCAGATTACCCAGCGTGTACTTTATGAAATCACCTACCTCGCCAGTTCGACCCGCGACCGCTCGGTGTTTCTGGTGGGCGTGCACCGGCTGCTCGCCAGTCTGATCGATGCCGAGAACTTCTACCTCGCGTTGTATGACCCGCACACCGGCAAAATCGACTACCCGTATTACGTCGACATCATCGACGTCGACGCCGTGGAGTCCGAGCACTACGAATACCTTGACCCTTCACACCTGTCGCTGACCGCGCAAGTGTTGACCACGGGCCAACCTCTGCTGATCGACGCGGCCGGAATTTGCGCAGCGCAGGACGAGGGACGCTTTTATTGCGTGGGTGACCGTCCGGAATTCTGGATGGGCGCGCCGTTGAAGAACGCTTCGGACGACGTCTTCGGCATGCTGGCGATGCAGGTTTACGACGTTTCCCGCACCTACAGCGCCGAAGATCGCGCGTTGTTTCTGGTGGTAGCGCGCCACGTGGCCATGGCCCTGGACCGGATTCTGCACCGTGCAGACCTGGAAGCAACGGTGCTGCGCCGCACCCTCGAACTGTCGGCGCTCAACGATGCCTTGCGCCAGGAAGTTGCCGACCGACAGCGCGCCGAACATTTGCAGAGCACGCTGTTCCAGATCGCTGAACTCTCCAGCCAGCCGGGTGATATGACCGAGCTGTTTCAGACCTTGCATGGCATCGTCGCTGAGCTGCTGTTCGCGCAGAACTTCTACATTGCGCTGTTCGACGAAGCGAGCGGTGAAGTGACCTTTCCTTATTACGTCGATGAGCGCCTGACCACTTGCCCGGTCGCGCGGCGTGGTCGTCGAGGCCTGACCGAGTACATCATCCGTCAGCGTCGTCCCTGCCTGATCGACGTCAACGAGGCCGAGCGGTTGTCCGCACTCGGCGAGATCCAACTGGCGGACGAGCACGTCCGATCCTATTCATGGCTGGGCATTCCGCTGTTTGAAGGCGATGCCGTGCGTGGCGTGCTGGCAGTGCAAAGCTACACCTCGCTGGTGCGCTACACCTTGCGCGACCAGGAGTTGCTGACCTTCGTATCGCGGCATATCGATACCGCTTTGTCACGGCGCACCGCCGCCGAAGCGATCCACGCCGCCAACCTTAAACTGGAAGCGCGGGTACAGAGCCGCACCCGCGAGCTCGATCACGTCAATGCGCGGCTGCAGCACGAAAACTTCCACGACGCGCTTACCGGGTTGCCCAATCGCACTTATCTGCAACAACGCCTCGATCTGGCCTGGGCGCAGTACTGTAGCGACGGCGGGCATTTGGCGGTGATGTTTATCGACCTGGACCGCTTCAAGATGGTCAACGACAGCTTCGGCCACCATTTTGGTGACCTGCTTTTAAGGCAGGCTGCGCAGCGTTTGCGCAGTTGTCTGCGCGAAACGGACATGCTCGCGCGCCTGGGGGGCGACGAGTTTGCGGTGCTCGCCCCGGACGCGCCGCTGGAGGCAGTGATCGAGATTGCCGAGCGGATTCTGGTGGCCTTCGACCTGCCGTTCCTGATCAATGGCCACGAAGTGTTTTCGTCCTGCAGCATCGGCATCGTCGGCGCCGACAGCCAGTTCCATGACGAGCCGGCCGACCTGTTACGCGACGCCGATGCAGCCATGTATCGGGTCAAGAGTGCCGGGCGCGACAGTTACGCGGTGTTCAATCAGGAAGTGCGTCGTGAGGTGTCCGACCAGGTTGAGCAGGAGGGCGCGTTGCGCAACGCACTGAAACGCACCGACGAACTGCTGCCGTATTTCCAGCCGATTGTCAGCGTTGACAGCGGTGAGTTGGTGGCCCTGGAAGCGCTGATCCGCTGGCATCAACCGGGTGGACGGGTGATTGCGCCGGGTGAGTTTTTGCCGGATTTCGAGGGGTTGCGGCTGATTGGCCGCCTGGATTTGTACATGCTCAACAGCATCGCCGAAATCCTCGCCCAGCCCGAACACGCCAACTGGCCGCCGGTGCACGTCAATTGCTCCAGTTACAGCATGACGCGCGCGGACTTTGCCAGTGATGTGCTGGCGCTGCTGGCCCGGCACGACGTCGCGCCGTCGCGGATCTGCCTGGAGTTGACCGAAGGCGCACTGGTCGCCGAACCGGCCATGGCCCGAATGACCATGCAGCAATTGGCCGACAACGGCATGTCGGTGGTGCTCGATGACTTCGGCGCAGGTTTCTCGTCCCTCAGCTATGTGCACCAATACCGCTTCAGCGGTTTGAAGATCGACAAGTCATTCATCTTCGAACTGACCACCAGCGCCCGCAGCCGCGCGATAGTACGGGCGATCGTGCGCATGGCCGAATCGCTGGACCTCAGCGTGGTAGCCGAGGGCGTCGAGGACGAAGCAACGCTGCTATTGCTGCGCGAAATGGGCGCCGGGCAGGCCCAGGGTTATTACTTCGCCAAACCAATGGGGTTGCAGGCACTGTTAGCGACGTCTTTGCTTACTCGCTAAAGGCCACAGCAATTCTCCATAATGGCTCTGCGGCGGTCACAGAAATCAGGCTCCCCGCAAAATCTGTAGGAGCCGAGCTTGCTCGCGATGGCGGTGGGTCAGTCGAAATATTCAGGAGTTGAAACCGGCGTCAGCTCCATGGACCATAGCAAGCCTGTGCTGTTGCCCTACGCACCACGTCAAAAGGAAATACCGTTGAGCCCACACACATTGTCCATGCGCCTGGAGCGGGTGGCGGCGCATGTGCCTGCCGGTGCGCGCCTGGCCGATATCGGTTCGGATCATGGCTACTTGCCGGTGGCTTTGATGCGCCGGGGCGTCATCACCGCCGCGGTGGCAGGGGAGGTGGCGTCGACGCCGTTCCACGCAGCCGAACGCACGGTGCGCGAAAACGATCTTGCCCAAGGGATCAGCGTGCGCCTGGCCGATGGCCTGGCGGCGATCGAGCCGGGCGACGGGATAACCGCCATCACCATTTGCGGCATGGGCGGCGAGACCATCCGCGACCTGCTGGAGACGGGCAAGGCCCGCCTCAGCCGCCGCGAACGCTTGATCCTGCAACCCAATGGCGGCGAGCCACCCCTGCGCCAATGGTTGATGGACAACGGCTACCGCATCCTCTGCGAAGAACTGTTGCGGGAAAATCGCTTCGACTACGAAATCATCGTCGCCGAATACGTCGGGACCGTGGATTACACCGCCGAGCAATTGTATTTCGGACCCCTGCAGATGCAGGCGCACAGCGCGGTGTTCCTCGACAAGTGGCAACGCCGATTGCGCGAGAAACAGA
>JALYPE010000210.1 GCA_030856525.1 Pseudomonadota bacterium
GTTCACCAATGTTCGGCTGCGGCTTGCTGTCGTACCAACCGAGGCTGCGCAATCGTGCACGCAAGGCCATCAGTACATAAAAAATCACCCCGACGCCGGCCAGCGCCTTGCTTGGGAACTCACAGCCTGGCTGATTCGGATTGACGATGGCGTCGGCCAACGGCAACTCGTCTCCGGGCAAATGGTGATCGGTGACCAACACTTGCAGGCCAGCCAGTTTCGCAGCGGCCACGCCTTCGACACTGGAGATGCCATTGTCCACCGTGATCAGCAGCTGTGGCGTTCGCGTCAGCGCCACTTCGACGATTTCCGGGGTCAGGCCGTAGCCATATTCGAAACGGTTCGGCACCAGATAATCGACATGAGCCGCGCCCAGCAGCCGCAAGCCCAGTACGCCAACGGTACTCGCCGTGGCGCCATCGGCGTCGAAGTCGCCGACGATCAGAATCCGCTGGCGCTGCTCCAGGGCAGTCACCAACAAATCAACTGCGGCATCAATGCCTTTGAGTCGCTGGAACGGGATCAACCGCGCCAGGCTCTTGTCCAGCTCGACCTCAGACTGCACGCCCCGCGCCGCGTACAGGCGGGTCAGCAGCGGCGGCAGATCACCGAGGAATGGCAGGGTGTCAGGCAACAGGCGAGGTTCGATGCGCATGGGGTGACAGATACTTCCTTTCAAGACGTAGGATAAAACTGGATGAAGCGGCGAAAATCAGCCGCGTTCGCCGCTCAGCCACTGCAACTGGACTTCGTGTTGGCCGCGATCGTCGGTGACGAAAATCGTCCCTTCGCTGATCATCACATCCCACTTGATAACGCGGGGCATGTCTTTGGCCAGGGTTTCCAGGATTTCCTGAGGCACGGCCGCGATGTGCACATTCTTCAGATTCTTGATCGCCGGGATCACTTTGGTTTCCCAGACGCGCAGGCTGCCGTAGGCCAGCAGGCTGGTGCGCTCGGTGCGCCGCGAGCACCAGGTCAGACGGTCGGCGTCAGGCTGGCCGACTTCGATCCAGTGCAGAACGCGATCGTCCAGGCTCTTTTCCCACAGGGCAGGCTCGTCCACGTCTGACAGACCGCGGCCAAACGACAGCTGCTCGTTGTACCAGAAGGCGTAGGCCAGCAGCCGCACGGTCATGCGTTCTTCGGTTTCCGAAGGGTGACGGGCGATGGTCTGCTTCACGCTCTCGTAGACGCTACGGTCGAGGTCGGTGAGGTTCAGTTCGAACTTGTAGGTGGTGGACGGCTGGGCCATGAACGGGCTTCTTGATACGTGGGAAAGCGGCAAGTCTAACCGATGCAGCGGGCAATCATCGAACAGAAGGCGTTCAACCCCGAGCGACTGACGACGGGCTGTGCTAAAACGCTCTATCAGCCAACCATTGTCCTGCAGGATCCCAGCATGCCGTTCACCGCCAAACCGCTCTCAGGCCTGAAAGTCATCGAATTGGGCACCTTGATTGCCGGCCCCTTTGCCTCGCGTATTTGCGGCGAGTTCGGTGCTGACGTGATCAAGGTCGAGTCGCCCGACGGCGGTGATCCGTTGCGTAAATGGCGCAAGCTGTATGAAGGCACGTCGTTGTGGTGGTTCGTCCAGGCTCGCAACAAGAAGTCGCTGACGCTGAACCTGAAGCACCCGGAGGGTTTGGCGATCCTCAAGAAACTGCTCAGCGAAGCCGACATTCTGATCGAGAATTTTCGCCCCGGAGTGCTGGAGAAACTCGGCTTGGGCTGGGACGTTCTACACGCCCTCAACCCGAAACTGGTGATGGTGCGACTGTCGGGTTTCGGTCAGACCGGTCCCATGAGAGACCAGCCAGGTTTTGGCGCGGTCGGCGAATCCATGGGCGGCCTGCGTTACATAACTGGTTTCGAAGACCGCCCACCGGTGCGCACCGGTATTTCCATCGGCGATTCGATCGCCGCGCTGTGGGGTGTGATTGGCGCGCTGATGGCGTTGCGTCATCGCGAAGTCAACGGCGGTCTCGGCCAAGTGGTCGACGTGGCATTGTATGAAGCGATCTTTGCGATGATGGAAAGCATGGTCCCGGAGTTCGACGTGTTCGGTTTCATCCGCGAACGCACCGGCAACATCATGCCCGGCATCACGCCCTCTTCGATTCACACCAGCGCCGACGGCAAACATGTGCAGATCGGCGCCAATGGCGATGCGATCTTCAAACGTTTCATGCTGGTCATCGGCCGCGACGACCTCGCCAACGATCCGATGCTGGCCAGTAACGACGGTCGTGACAGCCGGCGCGACGAGCTCTATGGCGTGATTGACCGCTGGGCTAATTCGTTGCCACTGGACACCATCATCGAGCAACTGAATCAGGCCGATGTACCGGCCAGTCGTATCTTCAGCGCCGAAGACATGTTCAGCGATCCGCAGTACCTGGCGCGGGAAATGTTCCTCAAGGC
>JALYPE010000031.1 GCA_030856525.1 Pseudomonadota bacterium
TTACAAGGCCGGCCCGTATAGGGTTCGCGATGACGTAACGCGCTGTTGCCAGTAAATCCTCTTCATAGCGAATAGCACGGTCGTGGAAGCCTTTTTGCCAAACATTTCCTGTATGTCCCAGGTGAGCATTGATAGATCGTGCGCTGCGGGATTTGGTAGCCAGCATCAGTGCCGGCAAGGTGCAGTTTCTCAGCTCGACCAACCAATGAAAATGGTCGGGCATGATTACCCAGGCCAAGGAATCCACTAAGGCATCGGCCTGTGCCTGCTGGAATTGCCGTACCAAGAGCCGCCCCGTCAGCCAATTGGTGAATAGCGGTTCTCGATTGCGGGTCACCGCGGTCAACAGATAAATTTGCCCGGTTTGCGAATAGCGCCCGGCGCGCAAGCGGTTAGCGTGGGGAAGATCAGGCATTCCATTGCCCTCCTGTGTTCAAACTGAAACACAAGGCTAGTGCGCGGGATCGAGGAGCGCAGTCACAGTTTTGTTCAGGATGTGACAGTACGGACGCCATCGCCAGCAAGCCGGCTCCTACGGATTTGAGTTGTACCGAAAATCATCAACCACCCCCAATCTGTAGGAGCTGGCTTGCCAGCGATGGCGGCCTCAAATTCACCATCGCCATCGCCATCGCCATCGCCAGCAAGCCGGCTCCTACGGATTTGAGTTGTACCGGAAATCATCAAACACACCCGATCTGGTAGGAGCTGGCTTGCCAGCGATGGCGGCCTCACATTCACCATCGCAATCGCTAACGCCATCGCCATCGCCAGCAAGCCGGCTCCTACGGATTTGATTTGTACCGAAAATCCGAAACCACCCCCGATCTGTAGGAGCTGGCTTGCCAGCGATGGCGGCGCCTACAGGTTTCGCGGGTTGTCAGGTAGATTGGTGCCATCTGACCCCGGAGTGCAGAACATGCTCGACAGCCCCATCAGCGAACAACTTGAGCAACTTCAGCGACTGATGGCCGATCAGCCCTTTGTGGTCTTGACCGGCGCGGGCATCAGCACCCCTTCGGGGATTCCCGATTATCGTGACAACCAGGGCGTGCGGCGCGGTCGGCAGCCGATGATGTATCAGGAGTTTCTCGCCGCCCCGGAGTTCCGCCGGCGCTATTGGGCACGGGCGATGCTCGGCTGGCCGCGCGTGCGCCAGGCCCAGCCCAACGTGGCGCATGAGTCGTTGGCCAGTCTGCAACGCTCGCAGCTGATTGGCGGCCTGATTACCCAGAACGTCGATACCCTGCACGACCAGGCCGGCAGTCATGACGTGATTGAACTGCACGGCAGTCTGCACCGGGTACTGTGTCTGGATTGTGGTCAGCGTACCGGGCGCGATTCGATTCAACACGTGATGGAAGCGCAAAATCCGTACCTTGCCGGGGTCGATGCGGTACAGGCACCGGATGGCGATACGCTGCTGGATGCAGCGTTCGAGGCAAGGTTTCAGGTGCCGCATTGCCCACATTGCAGCGGCGAGCGGATGAAGCCGGACGTGGTTTTTTTTGGCGAAAACGTCGCGCAGATCACGGCGGCCAAGGCAATGGCGGCGGTGGATAAAGCCGCAGGTTTGTTGGTGGTGGGCTCTTCGCTAATGGCCTACTCGGCGTTTCGCTTGTGCCGGGTAATGGCGGATCATGGGAGGCCGTTGATTGCGATCAACCTGGGCAAAACGCGGGCCGATGATCTGCTCGATATGAAAATCGAAGCGTCGTGCGAGCAGCTGTTGCCGCTGCTGGCAGAGCGCTTGACCCGGTAGGCATCGGAGCAACCCGAATCCTGTGGGAGCTGGCCTGCCAGCGATGGCTTAAGCAGCCGCAACCCTGGCCATCAGCCAATCGGCCATGGCGAGCAGCCGCTGGAGGAATGTGTGGCTATCAGGAGGAAACACGCTCGCCCAGCTTCTCCTCCTTGAAAATATCGAACAACGCCTGAGCCGCCGCCGACAGCTCCACGCCAGGCTTGGTCAGCACGCCAATCGCCCTCTCCACCACCGGATCATTCAACGTTAAACACCGCGCACCCAACTCGCGCATCTGCCCGGCACACAACGCCGGCACCGCGCTCACGCCCAACCCGCTGGCAACCATCCTGCCCACGGTCGCCAATTGATGACTCTCGAACTCCACCGGTAATTTCATCCCGCGCCCCTGCAGGTGTTCTTCCAGCATCACCCGCACGGTCGACGGCCGCTGCAAGGTAATGAACGGCTCTTTGAGCAGCGTCTGCCAATCGATGTCATTGCGGTGCGCGAGCGTCGAATCCTGCGGCACCACCGCCACGAAGCGGTCCACATACAACGGTGTGAAGTGCAGCGACGAACTCTGCAATGGCTCGAATGCCACACCCAGCTCCACCTGCCGGTCGCGGACCATTTCCAGCACTTGCTCGTTGATCACATCGTTCACCGTGACATTGACTTTGGGATAGCGGGCGCGGAA
>JALYPE010000266.1 GCA_030856525.1 Pseudomonadota bacterium
TATGCGGAACGCCACGCTCGTCGTAACGCACCGTGACCGACCCTTGCAGGTGCTGCAATTCGACCATGCCCTGGCGTGTCGGCTGCTTGCTGTAGACGTACCAGCCGACCCCGGCGGCGAGCACGACGATCAGCAGGGCAAGTACGGTCAGAAGACGCTTCATGAGAATTCCTTGTTCTTGTTATGTAAGGCAGCAGTTCCCTGGCGCCACTGTTTAACACGGCTTGCCGGCTCGGCCCATCATCCTTAGGAGGGATTCGTATTGCCGGGTTTGTCACGCTTCGCGGTGTCGGCCGGCCACGGGCAGTAACACCCCACCGCCAAGGTGTGTGTGGCGTTCACCGCGCGCCCTTCGCTGAGCGCCTGCAGAATCGGCTCGATAAAACTGTTACTGGAATTGCACGTCAGGCCTTCGCTGTACGGGCCGAAGTACGCCAGTTTGCCGCTGCGATCCCAGATCGCCACGGCGGGGCTGGCGGGGATCTGTTCCGCGCCGGGTAAAATCGTGATGGTTTTCAGATGGCCCAGGGTGTCCGGCAACTGCCCGTGGCTGCCGGGTTTTTGCACGGCATAAAACTCCACGCCTTGCGGTTCGTAGCGGGCGACCAGTTCGGTGAGGTGTTGTTGATTGCCGACATTGCACGGGCAGGCCGGATCCCAGAAATGCACGAGGCGGATCGCGCCGGCGCCGGCGAGCTGATCGGGCAGGTGCAAGGGGTCGCCGGAGAACAGCGCCGTGTGCGAACTGAATGCGCGCAGGTAACGGCCCTGAAACCAGTCATACGCCGCCCACAACACACCGGCACACACGAGAACGAGCAGGCTGGCAAGCAGTGTGGTGCGGTAAGGCGAACGCATGGGCTGGGGTCCTCGAAGGTCGCCCAGCTTGCCATGCTTGCCGCGACAGATGAATATCGCAGGCACATAAAGTCTGTTTCATGTTTTGGAATCATCCATGCCTGCCAACTTCGATCCTGATGTTCTGCGTGCCAGCCTGCGGCCCTTGGCCGAGTGGCAGCCGCTGTCGACAGAAGCGCAGGCTTATCAGCGCTTCTACGGTTTGGATTTTCCCGGACGCGAATTGCGCGTTGGTCTGGGTCGTTTCGAGGTGGGCGGTTACCAAGTGGTCAGCCAGGTCTGGTGGCCAGCGCGGGCGAAGGCGACGCTGCTGTTGTTCCACGGTTTCTACGATCACGCAGGGCTGTATCGGCATGTGATCGAGTGGGCGCTGGATCAGGGTTTTGCGGTGATTGCCTGCGACTTGCCGGGGCATGGTCTGTCCAGCGGCGAGCGGGCGAGCATCAAGGATTTCGCCGAGTACCAGGACACGCTGCAAGGGCTGTTTGTCGAAGCGCAGGCGCTGGACTTGCCGAAACCGTGGCACCTGTGCGGGCAAAGCACCGGCGGTGCGATCGTGATTGATCACGTCTTGAACGCGGGCGCGGACAGTCCGGCCCAAGGTCAGGTGATCCTCTTGTCGCCGCTGGTGCGACCGCGCGCATGGGGCTGGTCGCAGCTCAGCTATTACGTGCTCAAGCCTTTCGTCAAAGGCATCGCGCGGCGCTTCAGCGAAAACTCCAACGATCCGGATTTTTTACCGTTCCTGCAGGCCGATCCGTTACAGCCGCGGCGTTTACCGACAGCGTGGGTTGGCGCACTGGCGCGGTGGATCAAGCGAATCGAAGCCGCGCCGGCCAGCACTCGACGTCCGCTGATTGTGCAGGGGCAGGCGGACATGACGGTGGATTGGGTGCATAACTTACAGATATTGAAAGCCAAGTTCGATCGACCGCAGGTGTTGATGTTGCCGCAGGGGCGACATCATCTGGCGAACGAGACGTTGGCGATGCGGCAGGAGTATTTCGGGTTTTTGAGTAAGCGGATTAATGGCCGGAATCCGCAGTGCTGACACCGGAGATGGACTGATCAGTACTCAAGGATTCTGGCCCACCGCCAACCCCGCCCGAATCGCCGCCAGTGCTGCCTGGTAATAAGCCTTGCCTTCAGTCGACTCGGCAAACGTGGCGAATTCTTCCAGTTCGTTATCCGACAGGTCGCGGTAGACGTACAGCAGCGTGTTATTCACATCGCTGCCGATCTGATCCATCAAACGCTGGCGCTGCCCGTTCAACATCCCTTGCGCCTGACCGCCACCGAGCAGGCCGGGGATCATCGAGCTCAGGCTGTCGGCCGCGACACCGGCGATTGCCAGGCTGACCTCCGCACCCGCTTCACGTGCCGGCAATGCCTGGGCCAGGTGGCCGATGATCAGCTGGCGGTTATCGCTGACCTGCATCTTCGGCAAACCCTGAGCGTTTTTCGCCAGTTGATCGCGCCGGGTCGCCAGCAATTCAGCCGAGACGATTTTCCTGCCCAAGGGCGACTGAAAAAACGCCAGGGCCGGTTGGGGGTCGGCGAGGGTCTTGCGCAGTTGCGCTTCGGCACGCTGATCCACGGCCTGTGGTGCAAAGCGTTTGTTGCTGTTGTTCACCAGCGCCTGAAAGACCGCCGGCGGCAGGCTGTTCTGATAGCGCTGCTGCGCCGCCGAGAGGGCGTCGTTGAAATGCGCGCGTTGTTCCGGCCAGCCGGCAACCTTGTACAGCTGGTCGTAGCCGTCTGCCCAGGCAGGCATTACGCAGAATATCAGCAGTGAGAAAAGCAAACGGCGCATAGGGACTCCTGTCAGCAGGCGACTATTCTCCGTGTGGCATCCGGACTTGTCGAGAATTCGTATCAAGGCGCTGCGCGGCTCTGTCGGATTTTCGGGCACAGGAATACTATGCGCGCCATGCAAATACCCTCTGATCACCCGCTGCTGTTACGTATCGTCGACGACCTGGCCGAACAGGGCTGGTCGCAGCAGAATATCTTCCTGCCTCTGGATCTGACCGGAGCACTGGCGGCCGAGTGCCGCAAACGTGCTATCGAAGGTGAGCTGGCCCCGGCCGCGGTGGGGCGTGGGGCGACCTCGGAAGTGCGCGAGGGCATTCGTGGCGACCACATTCAGTGGATCGAGCCGGGTCAGGCACTGGCGTGTGATAGCTATTTGCAACTGATGGACAGCCTGCGTGAGGCGATGAATCGCGGTTTGTACCTGGGCCTTGAAGACTTCGAAAGCCATTTTGCGATGTACCCGCCCGGGGCTTTTTATCTCAAGCACGTCGACCGTTTCCGCGATGACGACCGGCGCATGGTCTCGGCGGTGGTGTACCTCAATGACGCCTGGTTACCGGAGCACGGCGGCCAGCTGCGCATGTACCTCAAAGATGGTGTTGAATACGATGTGGTGCCCACCGGCGGCTGCCTGGTGGTGTTCCTCTCGGGCGCAGTGCCCCACGAAGTTTTGCCGGCAACGCGTGATCGCCTGTCTCTGACGGGCTGGTTCCGGCGTCGCGGCAACGAGCCATTCTGATCATGCAAAAGATTCTGGTAAGCCGGTGTCTGCTGGGGCACCGCGTTCGCTACGACGGCGGGGCCAGCGGGCCGTTTGATCTGCTTCAGCATTGGCTCGATGAAGGACGCGTGGTGCCGCTGTGTCCGGAAGTGGCTGGCGGTTTGCCGACACCACGGGCGGCGGCGGAGATTCCCGGCGGGCAGGGGAGTGAAGTGCTGGATGGGCAGGCCGCGGTAATCACGACGGATGGCGAGGACGTCAGTGCGCAGTTTCTGAGCGGTGCTTATCAAGCGCTGGCGTTAGTGCGCGAGCACGGTATTCGCGTAGCGGTGCTCAAGGCCAACAGTCCTTCTTGCGGGAATTTGTTCACCTATGACGGGTCGTTCAGCGGCGTGAAAGTGCCCGGAGAAGGTGTAACGGTGGCGCTGCTCAAGCG
>JALYPE010000272.1 GCA_030856525.1 Pseudomonadota bacterium
TTACTGATCCGACTGAAAACCTGTTGCAGTACAAAACCTGGACGCTTAAGCGCGAAGGCAATGTGAAACAGGTCGAGCTGGTCAGCGGACGTGGGAACGACAAGTTCCTGGTCGCAAAGCTCAAGGGTCTTGATGATCGTGAAGAAGCGCGTCTTCTGGCCGGTTACGAGATCTGCGTGCCGCGCAACCTGTTCCCTGAATTGACCGACGGCGAGTACTACTGGTACCAGCTTGAAGGTCTGAAGGTTATTGATCAACTCGGGCAACTGCTCGGGAAAATCGATCATCTTCTGGAAACCGGCGCCAATGATGTAATGGTGGTCAAGCCTTGCGCTGGCAGCCTGGATGATCGCGAACGCCTGTTGCCCTATACGGAGCAATGCGTGTTGGCCGTCGACCTTGCCGCAGGCGAGATGAAGGTGGAATGGGATGCGGACTTCTAAGCGTGGCTAACTTGCGCGTAGAAGTGATCAGTTTGTTTCCCGAGATGTTCTCCGCCATCAGCGAGTACGGCATCACCAGTCGTGCGGTGAAACAGGGGCTCTTGCAGCTCACCTGTTGGAATCCGCGAGACTACACGACGGATCGACATCACACTGTGGACGATCGCCCATTTGGCGGTGGCCCGGGCATGGTGATGAAGATCAAGCCCCTGGAAGATGCTCTGGTTCAGGCCAAGGCAGCAGCCGGGGAGGCGGCGAAGGTGATTTACCTGTCCCCCCAAGGCCGTCAGCTGACTCAGTCGGCGGTACGCGAGTTGGCGAATCTGGATGCATTGATCCTTATTGCCGGTCGTTATGAAGGCATTGACGAGCGTTTTATTGATGCTCATGTCGATGAAGAGTGGTCGATTGGCGACTATGTACTGTCTGGTGGCGAGCTGCCGGCGATGGTCCTGATCGATGCGGTTACACGACTGCTGCCTGGAGCTTTAGGGCATGCGGACTCCGCCGAGGAAGATTCCTTTACGGATGGTTTGCTGGATTGCCCGCACTACACCCGACCGGAGGTGTATGCGGATCAGCGTGTTCCCGACGTGTTGCTAAGTGGCAATCACGCGCATATCCGGCGTTGGCGTTTACAGCAGTCCCTTGGTCGGACCTATGAACGACGCGCCGATCTTCTGGAAAGCCGCTCGCTTTCTGGAGAAGAGAAGAAGCTGCTCGAGGAATACATCCTCGCGCGGGACGATAGTTAACAACGTATCGATGGTAGATCCGACGATCTACCTTAGGAGCACAGCATGACTAACAAAATCATCCTTGCACTCGAAGCAGAGCAGATGACCAAAGAAATCCCTACCTTTGCCCCGGGCGACACCATTGTCGTTCAGGTGAAAGTGAAGGAAGGCGACCGTTCGCGTCTGCAAGCGTTCGAAGGCGTTGTTATCGCCAAGCGTAACCGCGGCGTAAACAGTGCTTTCACCGTACGTAAAATCTCCAACGGTGTTGGCGTAGAGCGTACTTTCCAGACCTACAGCCCGCAAATCGACAGCATGGCCGTTAAACGTCGCGGTGACGTACGTAAAGCCAAGCTGTACTACCTGCGTGACCTGTCTGGTAAAGCAGCTCGCATCAAGGAAAAACTGGCTTAAGTCCAGCTTCCCGATGCAGAAAAAAGCAGCCTACGGGCTGCTTTTTTGTTGCCCGTCATTTATCCCGTCCCCTGTAGGAACTGCCGAAGGCTGTGATCTCTTGATCTTGCTGTCATCCGCAGCGCACATTATGCGAGCCATAACCATGACCACCCGTGAACAGGAAATCGAACGCCGTACCGAGCTCTCGGTGAGCCGCGTGACCAAGGCGGTTTTCCCGTCGACCACCAATCACCACAACACCTTGTTCGGCGGCACTGCGCTGGCCTGGATGGACGAAGTGTCATTCATCACCGCTACGCGCTTCTGCCGCTTGCCGTTGGTGACAGTGTCCACGGACCGCATCGACTTCAATCACGCGATCCCTGCCGGTTCCATCGTTGAACTGGTGGGGCGCGTGATTAAAGTGGGCAACACCAGCCTGAAGGTGGAGGTCGAGGTGTTTGTTGAAAGCATGAGTTGTGACGGTCGCGAGAAAGCCATTCATGGGCAGTTCAGCTTCGTGGCGATTGATGAAGATAAACGACCGGTGCCAGTGCTGCCGGGTTTCGCCGCCTGACATCTCCTGGTGGTTCCGTGAATGAGCGGCCTATGAAAGACTGGCTGCCTGATTCCTGTTGCCTGAGCCTTTATGCCCGCCATTGATCATCCCCTGATAGACCACTTCCTTGATGCCCTGTGGCTGGAGAAAGGCCTTTCCGACAACACCCGTGATGCCTATCGCAGCGATTTGGCATTGTTCAACGGCTGGATGCAGGAACAAGGGCTGGAGCTGGTCAACGCTGGCCGCGAACTGATCCTGGATCATCTGGCCTGGCGCCTGGAGCAAAACTACAAGCCCCGTTCCACTGCGCGATTTTTATCCGGAGTGCGTGGCTTTTATCGCTATCTGCTGCGGGAAAAGCTGATTGCTGTGGACCCGACGTTGCGGGTCGATATGCCGCAATTGGGTAGGCCGTTGCCGAAATCCTTGTCAGAAGCCGATGTCGAGGCGCTGTTGAAAGCGCCGGATTTGAGTGAGCCCATCGGTCAGCGTGACCGCGCCATGCTCGAAGTGCTTTATGCCTGTGGATTACGGGTCACCGAGCTGATCAGTTTGACGCTGGAGCAGGTGAATCTGCGCCAGGGCGTGCTGCGGGTGATGGGCAAAGGCAGCAAGGAACGGCTGGTGCCGATGGGCGAAGAGGCGATTGTCTGGGTCGAGCGCTATATGCGCGATGCGCGTGGCGAACTGCTGGGCGGACGTCCGAGTGATGTGCTGTTCCCCAGCCTGCGAGGTGAGCAGATGACCCGACAGACCTTCTGGCACCGCATCAAGCACCAGGCCAAGGTGGCCGGGATCGGCAAGTCGCTGTCGCCGCACACCTTGCGTCACGCCTTCGCCACGCACCTGCTCAACCACGGCGCCGATCTGCGCGTG
>JALYPE010000035.1 GCA_030856525.1 Pseudomonadota bacterium
CCTTTGGGACGCTGCCATCACAGGGGGCCAATATGCTCACCCTGCTCAATCTGTTATCTGCCGTGGCCCTGCTGATCTGGGGCACGCACATCGTTCGAACCGGCATCCTGCGGGTTTACGGTTCCAATCTGCGCCATGTGATTGGCCAAAACATGTCCAAACGCGGCTGGGCGTTTATTGCCGGAATCATCGTGACCGCGATGGTGCAGAGTAGCAACGCGACCGCCATGCTCGTTACCTCATTTGTCGGTCAGGGTCTGATGGCGCTGACGCCGGCGCTGGCGACCATGCTGGGAGCCGACGTGGGTACCGCCCTGATGGCGCGGGTGCTGACCCTAGATCTGTCGTGGTTGTCGCCGCTGCTGATCTTCCTCGGGGTGATTTTCTTTCTGTCGCGCAAGCAGACCCGCCTCGGCCAGATGGGCCGCGTCAGTATTGGGCTGGGGCTGATCATCCTGGCGCTGCAATTAATCGTTGAAGCGGCGGCGCCGATTACTCAGGCCCAAGGCGTGAAGGTGATTTTCGCTTCGCTAACCGGTGACATTCTGCTAGACGCCCTGGTCGGCGCGCTGTTCGCGATGATTTCCTACTCCAGCCTCGCCGCCGTCCTGCTGACCGCAACGCTGGCGGGTGCGGGGGTGATCAGCTTGCCGGTGGCGATAGGTCTGGTGATCGGCGCCAACATCGGCAGCGGCATCCTGGCGTTCATGAGCACCAGCATGCAGAACGCCGCCGGGCGCCAGGTTGCGCTGGGCAGTCTGCTGTACAAACTGATCGGCCTGCTGTTGATCATTCCGGTGCTCGACCCGCTTGCGCACTGGATCGACAGTCTGGATTTCAGCCCGCAGGAAATGGTCATCGGTTTTCACCTGCTCTACAACACCGCGCGGTGCCTGATCCTGCTGCCCAGCGTCGGTCCGATGGCCAGGCTGTGCGCCTGGTTGCTGCCGCAGCGACCGGAAACCAATGGCACCGCCAAACCCCGTCATCTCGACCCGACGGCGCTGGTCACGCCAAGCCTGGCACTGGCGAACGCGGCTCGGGAGACGTTGCGCATTGGTGACCTGATCGACAACATGCTCGAAGCCATGCTTGACGTGTTGAGCGGCAAACAGACTGCCGTCACCCAGGAAGTGCGCCGCCTGACTGATGACGTCGAATCGCTTTACAGCGCGATCAAGCTGTATCTGGCGCAAATGCCAAGGGAAGATCTCAGCGATCACGACAGCCGACGCTGGGCGGAAACCATCGAGCTGGCGATCAACCTCAAACTCGCCAGTGACCTGATCGAACGCATGCTGCGTAAGGTGCAGCAGCAAAAAACCTCCCAGCGACGGTCGTTTTCCGAAGTCGGGCTGGAAGAGCTGGCGGGGCTGCACAGCCAGTTGATCGCCAATTTGCGACTGGGGCTGTCGGTATTTCTCAGCGCTGACAAGGAGAGTGCCCGCCAGTTGTTGCGCGAGAAACGCCGGTTTCGCGCGCAGGAACGCCGCTTGGCCCATGCGCATGTCAGCCGCCTGCAACGCAAGATCGTGCAAAGCATCGAGACCAGTTCGCTGCATCTGGAGCTGATTGCCGACATGAAGCGCCTCAATTCATTGTTCTGCAGCAGTGCCTATGTGGTGCTGGAAACGTCCGACACCGGCGCGCTGGCGGCGGATGATTTGGCCGACATCACGCATTCGCCTTGAACGACTGGCGGCAGGGTTAGTCAGTAACTTTGGTTCCGGTTCAAGATCATCGCCAGCATACTGGCCCCCACAGTGGATCTCACCCTGTGGGAGTGAGCCCTGCTCGCGATGGCTGCCTGGAAAGCGACACGGATCTCCAATCAGTCGTATGGAAGCTCGTTATGCGTTGTCTGTTGCTCGCCTGTCTATTGCTTGGCTCACTCCCCGCGTTCGCCCTGGATCGTTTTCAGGTCGAAGGTTACACGCTGCCCAACGGCCTGCAATTGCTGCTCAAACCGGGCACGGAGCGTGGGCATGTGGCGATCCGCCTGGTGGTCGGCGTTGGCATGGATGATTTCGCCTGCAACGAAAAAGAACTGCCGCACCTGCTTGAACACCTGCTGTTCAGCGGCATAGATGCTGCGGGCGAAGGCGGTCTGGAGGAGCGCATGCAAGCGCTCGGCGGTGAATGGAACGCCTTCACCAGCAACGCCGACACCACCTTCGTGATTGAAGCACCGGCGAAAAACCAGCGCAAAGTCCTCGACCTTCTGCTCGCGCTGCTGACCCAGACACGCATCGATGACAATGCTATCAACGCCGCCAAACAAGTGGTCGAGCGTGAGGAAGGGGGTCACTACACACACTTGCAGCGTTGGCTCGATCGCCAGGACCTCGGCCACACGGCCAGCAATCAGCTGGCGATCGAGCTCGGCCTGAAATGCCCGGAGCGCGCCGAGGTCGACCACCTCACCCAAGAGCAACTCGAAGCCGTGCGCGCGGCCTGGTATGCACCCAACAACATGACCCTGATCATCGTCGGTGACCTCGACCGCTTGCTACCGGCTTATCTGGAGCGGGCCTGGGGCGCACTTGAAGCTGTGGACCCCACCGACCACCCGCCACTGCCGGAGATCAATGCCAGCGCGGCGCATGAACGCACGCTCAGCCACGGCCTGGTCGGTGGCAGCGCCAAATTGCATTGGCTGGTGCCGGAACCGGTGCTGGAAAATCAGCACGATCAAACCTTCGATTTGCTCAAGGATTACCTGGATTGGGCGCTCTATCGACAGCTGCGCCTGAGCCATGGTTTGTCCTACGGGCCTTCTGCCGAGCGCGAACTGTTCGGCGGGGTCGGCTTCATGAGCCTCAACGCTGACCTGGAGCGCGACGACGTGCCCCAGGCCGAACAAGTGCTGGTACAGTTGAAGGC
>JALYPE010000294.1 GCA_030856525.1 Pseudomonadota bacterium
GGCCAACACCGAGCCGATCAGAAAACCACGAGCATCCATGGCGCCGATGTGGGTGAAATCGGCCTCGACATAGCGGTGAGCGAAACTGTCCATCACCAGGCGCAACGCCGTAGGCGACTGGAACAGCGGGGTGATGTCGCGGAAGATCACGCCGGGTTTCGGGAAATCGATCACGGGGCGGATCAGGGATTTGATATCGAAGGAGTCGAAGACCATCGTCGAGGTGTCCTGGCAGGCTACAAACGACGCAGTATAACGGTGGCTGAACCGTTTCGCTCAGCCACCATCCATCGGATCAGCTTTCGACGGAGCCGCCCGCGAGCGCGCACAGCTGGATCGGGTCAAGAATGTGGATTTCCTTGCCCTCGGCTGCAATCAGCTCGTTCTGCTGGAATCGGGTGAAAACCCGTGACACGGTTTCCACTGCCAGGCCCAGATAATTGCCGATTTCATTGCGCGACATGCTCAAACGAAACTGGTTGGCCGAGAAGCCGCGAGCCCGAAAGCGCGCCGACAGATTGACCAGGAAAGTGGCAATGCGCTCGTCGGCGGTCTTCTTCGACAGCAGCAGCATCATTTGCTGGTCGTCACGAATTTCTCGACTCATCACCCGCATCAATTGCCGGCGCAGTTGCGGCAACTGCAGCGCCAGTTCATCGAGGCGTTCGAAGGGGATTTCGCACACCGAGGTGGTCTCCAGCGCTTGCGCCGAGACCGGGTGCTTTTCAGTGTCCATGCCGGACAGCCCGACCAGTTCGCTCGGCAAATGGAAACCGGTGAGCTGTTCTTCACCGCCGTCGCTCAGACCGAAGGTTTTCAAGGCGCCCGAGCGGACGGCATAAACAGCTTCGAATACGTCGCCCTGGCGGAACAGGAATTCGCCTTTCTTCAGCGGGCGACCCCGCTTGACGATTTCGTCCAGCGCATCCATGTCTTCCAGATTCAGTGACAGTGGCAGGCAAAGGGGGGCGAGGCTGCAATCCTTGCAATGGGCCTGGGTGTGAGCACGCAATTTGACTGGCTCAGACATTTCTTCAATCCTTGTGGGAAAAACACACATAAGACGTAAGGGTAACCCACGATAGGACATTCAGGCCAGCTTGCGGCGATTTTGCCTTAGGCATTCAGATTACTCGGGAAAACCGCTGGCGATTTTGTTGCTCCAGGTACGCGTCGAACACCATGCATACGGAACGGACCAATAGCCGGCCGGAGGGCAGCACAGTGATTTTTTCGTTATCGAGTTCGATCAGGCCATCGCTGGCCATGCCTTGCAATTGCGGCCACAGCGCGCCGAAGTAGCCGCGAAAATCGATGTTGAAGGCCTTTTCAATGTCGGCAAATTCCAGCTTGAACGTGCAGATCAATTGCTGAATCACCGCGCGTCGCAGGCGGTCATCGGCGTTGCACACCAGGCCGCGTTGGGTCGCCAGTTGCGCCGAGGCCAAGGCGTTTTGATAGTGGTTCAGGTCGCTGCTGTTCTGACAGTACAAATCGCCGATCTGACTGATCGCCGAAACACCCAGACCGATCAGGTCGCAATGACCGTGGGTGGTGTAACCCTGAAAATTGCGCTGCAGGGTCGATTCTTCCTGGGCGATTGCCAGCTCATCGTCGGGCAGCGCGAAATGGTCCATGCCGATGTACCGGTAGCCGGCGGCGGTGAGCTGCTCGATGGTGCGCTGCAGAATGTCCAGTTTTTGCGCAGCTGTCGGCAGTTCGTGGCTGTGAATGCGCCGCTGTGGCATGAAGCGTTCCGGCAGGTGCGCGTAGTTGAACACTGACAAGCGATCGGGTTGCAGGCTGATGACTTCCTCGACTGTGCGGGCGAAGTTGTCCGGAGTCTGTTTCGGCAGGCCGTAGATCAGATCGATGTTGATCGAGCGAAACTGCAAGGTTCGCGCAGCATCGATCACGGCGCGGGTTTCTTCGAGGCTTTGCAGGCGGTTGACCGCGCGTTGCACCGCCGGGTCAAGATCCTGCAGGCCGATGCTGACCCGGTTGAAACCCAGTTCCCGCAGCAGGCCCATGGTCGACCAGTCGGCCTCTCGAGGGTCGATCTCGATACCGTAATCACCCGAGTCGTCGTCCAGCAGGTTGAAACTCTTGCGCAGTCGGGCCATCAACTGGCGCAATTCATCGTGGCTGAGAAAGGTTGGCGTGCCGCCGCCGAAGTGCAGTTGCTCGACCTTTTGCGACGGGTCGAGATGACAGCCGATCAACTGGATTTCCTGCTCGAGACGTTGCAGGTAGGGCAGGGCGCGTCCGCGATCCTTGGTGATGACTTTGTTGCACGCGCAGTAGTAGCAAATGTTCGCGCAAAACGGCACATGCACGTACAGCGACAGTGGCCGCTGGGCCTTGCGGCTTTCACGCAACGCGTGGAAAAGGTCGAAAGTGCCGACATGGCTGTCGAACTGCACGGCAGTCGGATAAGAGGTATAGCGCGGTCCCGCGAGGTCGTATCGGCGGATCAGATCGGTGTCCCAACGAATGGCGTCGAGCATCATGCGGGCGTTCCCCGGATAGGCTGGCAGTGTGAGCGAGTCTATGGGGTGGGACGTTGGGGCGTGTTGATTTGCATCAAGTGACCACAGACCTGTCGCCGCTGCCGGAGGCTGCGATCTTTTTAGTGGCCCATCAACCAATGCTGATGCGGGCCGGGCAGGGTCCAGAGGCCGAAGAGGATGACCAGCAAGCCGCCGGTCATGCGCACGCTGCGTTTGCGCAACAACGCCGTGACGCGCTCGGCGGCCAGGCCGGTGGCGAGCAGGACTGGCCAGGTACCGAGGCCGAAAGCCAGCATCAGCAATCCGCTGTCGAGCGCATTGCCTTGGCTGGCTGCCCACAACAACGTGCTGTAAACCAGTCCGCAGGGCAGCCAGCCCCACAGCGCGCCCAGCAGAAGGGCGCGAGGCAGGCTCGAGAC
>JALYPE010000332.1 GCA_030856525.1 Pseudomonadota bacterium
ACTCACGTTAAGACGGATCACAAGGAAGAGCTGATGACGCACGGTTCGCTTCAGAACAAAAAGAGGCGTTGGACACGTACGCGGTATCAGCCTATGCGCAGCGCCCGGAAAAAGAGGCACTAGCGACACGCTGCCTATTTAACAGCAAAGCTCGCGGCTACTCAAATCAGGCGGTCCAGCGGTGTTCTGCGGTCAATTTGTCGCAGCCCGGGATGGCATCCAGGGCTGCAGTGTGGCGACAGGCTTGCTAGAGTGGGGCTGCACCTGTTGGATGAATTCGATCACCTTTAGGGGAAAAACATGGCAATTGATATTGGTATCAGTGAAGAAGATCGCAAGTCCATTGTTGATGGGCTTTCGCGTCTGCTGTCGGACACTTACGTACTTTATTTGAAAACCCATAATTTCCACTGGAACGTCACGGGTCCCATGTTTCGGACCCTGCACTTGATGTTCGAAGAGCAATACAACGAGCTGGCGCTGGCCGTCGATTCGATCGCCGAGCGTATTCGCGCACTCGGTTTCCCAGCCCCTGGTGCCTACTCGGTTTATGCACGCCTGTCTTCGATCAAGGAAGAAGAGGGTGTGCCAAGCGCTGAAGACATGATCAGGCAACTGGTGGAGGGTCAGGAGGCGGTCACGCGTACCGCGCGCGGTATCTTCCCTCTGCTCGACAAAGTCAGCGATGAGCCGACGGCCGACCTGTTGACCCAGCGTATGCAGGTTCACGAGAAAACCGCGTGGATGTTGCGCTCGCTCCTCGATCAGTAACGGCGGTGCGCGAATGATGCCCACGGGCGTTGTTCGCGCAATCGTTTTATCCATTGCCGGTTGAATGAAACTTCCCATGTTTGTGTAGGAAATCGTCAGGACTAGGACGCTCTCCACTATCCGCCTGAAGTTGTTGGCTTATCCTACGTTGACGGTCATAAAGTCATCTGGAGATAACGACGCGCCTGCGTTTTTATAGGACTTGCAACAGAGTTCCAGAAAACCGGAAATGGCAAAGGAGTGTCAGCGCAATGGTTTATGAAGATGGACGAAAAGCTAGCAGGCTCGGATCACTCAAGGATGCGAGGGTCGATCCGTTTATCCGGGAATTCGATATGGGGCTGGCGCAGCCGTTGTCGCGATCCGTGCGCTTGAACGGTTTTGCCACGTGTCTGCGGCTTGAGCAGGTTTATTGGGACATTCTCGCCGAAATGGCCAAGGTCAATTGCTGTTCGATCAGTTCGTTGCTGTCGCACATGGACCGTGAAGTGCACTTGCGGCACGGTGGAGTGAAAAATTTCAGCGGGCTGGTGCGGGTTGTGTGCGTCGTCCATAGCCTGAAAGAAGGAAATGGCGTAATCACGGCCTGACCGCGTGTGAAAGCTGTGAGTGTCAGTCTGTGCGGACTTACGGCTGCACAGGCTGCATTTAATGGATATAATCCCGCTCTTTGCCGCAAAACCCTGCGTGCGCGGTAGCAATCTGATCGCCGAGACAAGCCCCATGCCGATGTACGACTATCAATGTGCTTCCTGCGGTCATCAGTTGGAAGCCATTCAAAAGATCAGCGCAGCACCGCTGGTCGACTGCCCTGCCTGTCAGGCGCCAGAGCTGAAAAAGATGCTGTCCATGCCGGGTTTCCGCCTTAGCGGTACCGGCTGGTACGAGACCGATTTCAAGACCGGTTCCAAGAAGAACCTGGCCGGCGGCGACAAAGCTGACTAGGGCCTGGAGCCGAGTTGAACCACACGTGCGGGTTCTTGCATCGTCCAGCAGCCGATGGTGCAAGGCCTCCAACCGAATTTCGAATTACGAGAAGTGACCACGACCATGATGCGCAGCCATTATTGCGGCCAACTGAACGAAAGCCTGGAAGGCCAGGAAATTACCCTTTGCGGATGGGTTCACCGTCGCCGTGACCACGGTGGGGTGATTTTCCTCGATATCCGTGATCGTGACGGTCTGGCCCAGGTGGTGTTCGATCCTGATCGCGCCGAAAGCTTCGCCGCCGCTGATCGCGTGCGCAGCGAGTACGTTGTGAAAATCACCGGCAAGGTCCGCCTGCGTCCGGCCGGTGCCACCAACGCCAACATGGCGTCGGGCATGATCGAAGTGCTGGGTTACGAGCTGGAAGTGCTGAACGAGTCGGAAACCCCGCCGTTCCCGCTGAACGAGTTCTCTGACGTCGGCGAAGAGACCCGCCTGCGTTATCGCTTCCTCGACTTGCGTCGCCCGGAAATGGCCGAGAAGCTGCGTCTGCGTTCGCGCATGACCACCAGCATCCGCCGCTTCCTCGACGAAAACGGTTTCCTCGACGTCGAAACGCCGATCCTGACCCGTGCCACGCCGGAAGGCGCACGCGACTATCTGGTGCCGAGCCGTACTCACGCCGGCAGCTTCTTTGCCTTGCCGCAATCGCCGCAGCTGTTCAAACAGTTGCTGATGGTGGCCGGCTTCGACCGTTACTACCAGATCGCCAAGTGCTTCCGTGACGAAGACCTGCGCGCTGACCGCCAGCCGGAATTCACCCAGATCGACATCGAGACCAGCTTCCTCGATGAAAAAGAGATCATGGGCCTCACCGAGCAAATGATCCGTAACCTGTTCAAGGAAGTGCTGAACCTGGAGTTCGGCGAGTTCCCGCACATGACTTTCGAAGAAGCCATGCGCCGCTACGGTTCCGACAAGCCAGACCTGCGTAACCCGCTGGAACTGGTAGACGTGGCCGATCAGCTCAAGGAAGTCGACTTCAAGGTGTTCAGCGGCCCGGCCAGCGACCCGAAATGCCGTATTGCCGCCCTGCGCGTTCCAGGCGGGGCGAGCATGCCGCGCAAGCAGATTGACGATTACACCAAGTTCGTCGGCATCTACGGTGCCAAGGGCCTGGCGTACATCAAGGTCAATGAGCGCGCCAACGGTGTTGAAGGCCTGCAGTCGCCGATTGTCAAAAACATTCCACTGGAAAACCTGAACGCAATCCTGGATCGCGTGGGTGCGGTCGACGGCGACATCGTGTTCTTCGGCGCCGACAAGTCGAAGATCGTCAGCGAAGCGCTGGGCGCACTGCGGATCAAGCTGGGCCACGACCTCGACCTGCTGACCTGCAAGTGGGCGCCGATGTGGGTCGTCGACTTCCCGATGTTCGAAGAAAACGACGACGGCAGTTTTAGCGCCTTGCACCACCCGTTCACCGCTCCGAAATGCACGCCGCAACAGCTCGAGGCTAACCCGGCCGGCGCTCTGTCCCGTGCCTACGATATGGTCTTGAACGGCACCGAGCTGGGTGGCGGTTCGATCCGTATCCACCGCAAGGAAATGCAGCAATCGGTGTTCCGTCTGCTGGGTATCAACGAAGCGGAACAGGAAGAGAAATTCGGCTTCCTGCTCGACGCCCTGAAATACGGTGCGCCGCCGCACGGTGGTCTGGCTTTCGGTCTTGACCGTCTGGTGATGCTGATGACCGGCGCACAGTCGATCCGTGAAGTGATCGCGTTCCCGAAAACCCAGAGTGCTGCCGACGTGATGACGCAGGCGCCGGGTGTGGTGGATGCCAAGGCTCTGCGCGAGCTGCACATCCGTCTGCGTGAGACGCCGAAGGCTGAGTAAGGCTGCTGCGTGAAAGCGCGATAGGGTTTTACACAGTCAAAAGGCGCATC
>JALYPE010000348.1 GCA_030856525.1 Pseudomonadota bacterium
GTCCACGACCGGCGACGAAAAATCTTACTTCGTCTTCGCCATGGCGGTGTTCTTCGAGGAACTTGGCGCGCAGTTCGGCTTTTTGTGGGTGATCGCTGTTCAGGCTGATGACATCGACGGTGACGTAGCCACGCTCGGTCATCAATTTATCGATCTGCTGCTGATACGCGGCGATCACTTCTTCCTGGCTGGCGCCCGGCTGAATTTTCGCCGCCGCTTGCCAGCGATCGAAACGCACGCCCTGCTCGGCCAGGGTCGAGGCGATGTCATCGAAATGGGTCAGCACCTTGTTGGGCAGTTCAGGGCTGCTGACGTGGTAAACGGACAGGCTGCTCATCAGGGCAACTCCTCAGAGGTTCATGCTTTACGGTTGATAACCGAACGGGTTTTCAACTCGCACTCGAACAAAAATTCAAAGGCCTCAATCTGCCGCAACGCATCGCTCATCCGCGCGCCCCAGGTATACAGGCCATGGCCGCGGATCAGGTAGCCGACGCAATCGGGATGGGCGTCGAGCCAAGGCTGCACCTTGGCGGCGAGGCGTGCAATGTCCTGATCGTTGTCGAAAATCGGCACGCGCACCCGCGACTCGTGAGTGGATATGCCACTGAAGGCTTTCTGCAGTTCGTAATCTTCGAACTCGATGAAATCTTCAGGCGTCAGGCGGGACAGCACCGTGGCATTCACCGAATGGGTATGCAACACCGCGCCGATCTCCGCGCGCCAGCAGTAAAGCTGCGTGTGCAACAGCGTTTCGGCTGAGGGTTTCTTACCGGGCTCGAGGCTGTTGCCGGACAAGTCGGTGGCCAGCACATCATCGGGGCCCAACTGACCTTTGTGCTTGCCGGACACCGTCAGCAACGCTTCGCTCGGCGACAGACGTGCCGAATAATTGCTGCTGGTGGCGGGCGACCAGCCACGGCCATACAAAAAGCGCCCGGCGTCGATGATTTCCTGAGCGAGGTGTTCACGGGTAAGGCTCATGGCCTGTCCTCTTGCATACGTGTGGCGATGATAATCGCAGCGGCCAGGGCTGCGAGACTGGCGATACTGAACGTGAAGTTAGCGCCGAGGGTGTTCCAGCTGTAGCCGGAATACAATGCGCCGAGCGCGCCACCGGTACCGGCGAGTGCGGCATACAACGCCTGGCCCTGCCCTTGCTGACGCGGGCCAAAGCTACGTTGCACGAACTGGATGGCAGCTGCGTGAAAGCTGCCGAACGTCGCAGCGTGCAGAACCTGGGCAAACAGCAGCACCCAGATGAATTCGGCGAACGAGCCGAGCAACAACCAGCGCAACGCCGCCAGCAGAAAACTCGCCAGCAGCACCCGGCGCACCGAGAAACGCGCAAGAATTTTGCTCATCGCCAGAAACATCAACACCTCGGCGACTACGCCGACCGCCCAGAGCATGCCGATCAACCCGCGGCTGTAACCGAGTTGCTCCAGGTGCAGGGTGAGAAAAGTGTAATACGGGCCGTGACTGACCTGCATCAGCGCCACGCATCCATAAAAAGCCAGCACACCCGGACCGCGCAGTTGCTGGACAAAACCGCCTGCCGACAAACGCTCGCCCTGAATCGGCTCGGCGTTCGGCACCCACAGGCTGCTGACCACAATCCCGGCCATGATCATTACCAGCGCCACCGGGTAGATGTCGAGGCTAAGCCATTCGAACAGTCGGCCAAGTGCAACCACGGTGATGATGAAACCAATCGAGCCCCACAACCGGATCTGGCTGTAGCGCTGGGTCTGGCCCTTCAAATGCGCCAGCGTGATGACTTCAAATTGCGGCAACACCGCATGCCAGAAGAAGGCATGCAGAGCCATGACCATAGCCAGCCAGGCGTAGGTCTGGCTGACGAAGATCAAACAGAACGTGAGCAGCGTGCACACCGCCCCGAAACGGACAATAGCGAGGCGCCGGCCCGTGTAATCGCCGAGCCAGCCCCAGATGTTCGGGGCCACGCAACGCATCAGCATCGGGATCGCCACCAGTTCGCCAATGCGCGCGGCGGAAAAGCCCAAGTGGTCTAAGTACAGCGCCAGGAACGGCGCCGTGGAACCGAGCAAGGCGAAGTAAAACAGATAGAAACTGGAAAGCCGCCAGTACGGGAGCGCCGTCACGTGGGTCAGACCGCAACGGCTGTGAGATCAGCCATTAAAGCTGACCCAGCACCGGCGTGCTCACGCGCACATCGGCGTTCTGCCCGCGATGACGCAGCAGATGATCCATCAGCACGATGGCCATCATCGCTTCGGCGATTGGCGTGGCGCGGATGCCGACGCACGGGTCGTGGCGGCCCTTGGTGATGACGTCCACCGGGTTGCCATGGACGTCGATGGAACGGCCCGGCGTGGTGATGCTCGATGTCGGCTTCAATGCCAGATGCGCAACGATCGGCTGACCGGACGAGATACCGCCGAGAATGCCGCCGGCATTGTTGCTGAGGAAGCCTTCGGGGGTCATTTCATCGCGGTGCTCGGTGCCGCGCTGCGCGACGCTGGCAAAACCGGCGCCGATCTCCACGCCCTTGACGGCGTTGATGCTCATCAGCGCGTGCGCCAGTTCGGCGTCGAGGCGGTCGAAAATCGGCTCGCCGAGACCAGGCATCACACCCTCGGCAACGACCGTGATTTTTGCCCCGACGGAATCCTGATCGCGACGCAACTGGTCCATATAGGCTTCCAGCTCCGGCACCTTGTCGGGATCAGGGCTGAAGAAGGCGTTGTCTTCCACCGCATCCCAGCTCTTGAACGGGATTTCGATCGGGCCGAGCTGACTCATGTAACCGCGTATGACGATGCCCTGGCTGGCCAGGTATTTTTTCGCAATGGCCCCTGCCGCTACGCGCATGGCAGTTTCCCGCGCCGAGCTGCGACCGCCGCCGCGATAATCGCGTTCGCCGTATTTGTGGTGGTAGGTGTAGTCGGCGTGGGCCGGGCGGAACAGGTCCTTGATCGCCGAATAATCCTTGGATTTCTGATCAGTGTTGCGAATCAGCAGGCCAATCGCGCAACCGGTGGTGCGCCCCTCGAACACGCCCGAGAGGATTTCGACTTCATCGGCTTCCTGACGCTGGGTGGTGTGGCGGCTGGTGCCAGGCTTGCGGCGATCGAGGTCGCGCTGCAGATCCTCCAGGGAAATCTCCAGGCCCGGCGGGCAGCCGTCGACAATGGCGACCAACGCCGGACCATGGCTTTCGCCTGCGGTGGTGACAGTGAACAGCTTGCCGTAGGTATTGCCGGACATGCAGGACGCTCCGTGAAATGAACCTGAATACTTGATGCGCGCCAGTATACGCAGGCAACCCAAGTAGTTCATCCTCGAACCTTATGGGTGCCCGTGAGTCCAACCGGCACCTTTGTGAATGATGGCGTGATGATGCTGCGAGTTCTTGCCTTGAGCCTTACCCTGTTTACCGGCTACGTCCAGGCCACCGTCCTGCAACGCCCGATCACTTTGGACACCGGCAGCGGTGAGCTTTTCGGCTCGCTGTTGCTGCCCAAGTCTGACGCGCCGGTGCCGGTTGTCCTGATCATCTCCGGCTCCGGTCCTACAGACCGTGACGGCAACAACCCCGAAGGTGGACGCAACGACAGCCTCAAGCGCCTGGCCTGGGTGCTGGCCAAACACAACATCGCCAGCGTGCGCTACGACAAGCGCGGTGTGGCGGCGAGCCTCGCGGCGACGCCGGATGAACGCAATCTGTCGGTCGAAGCCTATGTGGCCGACGCTGAAGCCTGGGGCCGCAAGCTCCAGGCCGACCCGCGTTTTGGCCCGTTGATTTTGCTCGGCCACAGCGAGGGCGCATTGATTGCCACACTGGCGGCACCTAGCGTGGACGCCGCTGCGGTGATCTCCATGTCCGGCAGCGCGCGGCCCATCGATCAGGTGCTGCGCCAGCAATTGAGTAATCGCCTGCCACCGCCGTTGATGCTGCGCAGTAACGAGCTGCTCGACAGCCTCAAGGCTGGCAAAACCGACAACAATGTGCCGCCGCAGCTGGAGGTAATCTTCCGCCCGAGTGTGCAGCCGTATCTGATTTCGTTGTTCCGCCAGGATCCGGCGGCGGCGTTCGCTAAACTGAAAATGCCGGCGCTGATCATTCAGGGCAGTAACGACATTCAGGTGGGTGTGGAGGATGCACGCCTGCTGAAAGCCGCTAAACCGGACGCCGAGCTGGCGCTGATCGAGGGCATGAACCACGTGATGCGGATTGTGCCCAACGACGTGAAGCGCCAATTGGCATCCTATAAAGATCCACAATTGCCCCTCGCCGCCGAACTCGGCGCGCGCATCCTTGGATTTATTGACGGAATTCGCACCCGATAAGCCTCCCCGCGTCCTCCAGTCCTGCCAGAAACGGCCGATAAGCCGGTGTCGCCAGCGTTACGCCTGGCGGCAAGCCGAGCTTGGACAGGACCTCGCCGTTATGACTGATACCCCGACTTCACCCGAGACCACCGCTGAAAAGGATGCACCGCCAGCGGTAGAGCAGCCGTGGGCGGACGTCCAGGTCGAGCAGCACAAGATGCTCCGTCTGGCCCCGCTGCAGATCGACCGCAACACCGGCGCTCGTCCGTTGCGCTTTGTCGAGTTCGGCTATGCCGAGCGCAACAGCAAAGAGCGCAGCCTGCTGCGCATGAACATTACCCTGCCTGGCCAGCGCGTGCGCAAAGAGCAGAATCATCTGGACGTGTGGGTCGACCACGTCACTCACCGCATGCATTTCGAGCCTGCCACGGGCTTACAGGTTGAGCCGATGAACCGCGGCGTCGGCCGCTATCTGGCGGCGCAGGGGGTTGCCTGGGCTAAAAAGCGCTGGCCGGGCTACACCGTCGATGGCACCGACCTGAACAACAAAGATGCCCTCAACGAAGACACACGCCTGCGTCGCGACCGTTTTCTCACGGCGCATGGTTTCGAAGTGGTATACGCGGACGCCCAGCATCTGAAGGGCAGCGTCAAGGAAGTGAAAGTCGGCGACCTGCTCGGCGAGTGGAATGCCGAGAAGGTGCAGCACGTAACAATTCTCGAGGCGGCGCAAATGCTCCAGCAGGCCGAGCAGAATCTGGCCGAGCAGGAAGTAAAGCTGAAGAAACACGAAGAGAGAGTCAGCAAGTACAAGCGCGAAGACGCCGGATTACGCTTCACCATCACATGCCTAGTGGCGTTCGCGGTGTTTCAGGCGGGGCTGTTGATCTGGATTGCTACGCAGCGTTGAGGGTTTGATACTGCGGTGCGCCATTCGCGAGCAAGCTTTGCTCTCACAATGATTTTGGGCCAGGCGCAGGGATTGTGAATGCTCGCGATCCTGGGCGCCCCCTGAAATCTGTGGGTTCTGTGGGAGCAAGGCTTGCCCGCGATGACGGTTTTTCATTCAACAGCGATGTTGAATGTGCCGACCCATTCGCGAGCAAGCTTTGCTCCTACAGCGGTCGCGGGGTTAAACGCGTGAAGCAAACAGTGCCTGATGTTCGTGGCACTGCTGGGCGGTCAACATGAACACCCCGTGGCCACCGCGCTCGAAATCGAGCCAGGCAAAGTCGACCTCCGGGTACAGCGCCTCGACGTGAACCTGGCTGTTACCGACTTCGACGATCAGCAAACCTTTCTCGGTGAGATGATCCGCCGCCTCGGCGAGCATGCGCCGCACCAGATTCAGTCCATCGTCGCCGCAGGCCAGACCCAGCTCCGGCTCGTGCTGGTATTCGTCCGGCATATCGGCGAAATCTTCCGCATCGACGTAAGGCGGGTTCGACACGATCAGATCGAAACGCTGCCCCGGCAATCCGTCAAAACCATCGCCCTGAACCGTGTACACACGCTGATCGACGCCATGACGCTCGATGTTCTTGTTGGCCACTTCGAGTGCTTCGAACGACAGATCGGCCAGGACCACTTCGGCTTGCTGAAACTCGTAAGCGCAGGCGATGCCGATACAACCGGAGCCGGTGCACAGGTCGAGAATGCGCGCAGGCTCGGCACCGAGCCACGGCTCGAAGCGTTTTTCGATCAGCTCTCCGATAGGCGAACGCGGAATCAACACGCGCTCATCAACGATGAACGACATTCCGCAGAACCAGGCCTCGCCCAACAGGTACGCGGTTGGAATGCGTTCTTCGATCCGGCGCTTGAGCAGGCGCTGCAACCGCACCAGCTCATCGTCTTCCAGATTGCAATCGAGGTAGCTGTCGGCCATTTCCCATGGCAAATGCAAAGCACCCAACACCAGTTGACGCGCTTCGTCCCAGGCATTGTCGGTCCCATGGCCGAAAAACAGATCCTCCCCATGGAAGCGGCTGACGGCCCAACGGATATGGTCACGCAGGGTACGAAGTCGGGAAGTGATCACGGGGGCAAACTCCAAAAAAAACGACTGGCGATTCTAACAGCCAAACCACGCCACGACGACGCAGGAAAACAACCGCTCGACCGTAGGACCCGTCCGTATTTTGCGTTGGCTATTGAACAAAACGAGGATATTGACAAGGCTGCGGGCCAATAACGACGGCGCCTGCAATGGTAGCGATTCACAGAAGCGCTCAGCCAGAGGACAATGTCGCAAAAGCCCCACACCAAGGAGCCCCAGAATGTCCGTTCCAAAAACGATGTTTCAACTCAGCGGCCGCGGTTATGCAGCGGCCAACCTGGGTCATGCGACCCTCGTCATCATCGATGCGCAGAAAGAATACCTCAGTGGTCCGCTGGCTCTGAGCGGCATGGATGCTGCGGTTGCAAACATCAAGCAACTGGTGACGGCGGCCCGAGCGGCCGGCCGACCTATCGTGCACGTGCATCACCTCGGCACGGTCGGCGGTCTGTTTGACCCGCAGGGCGAGCGCGGCGAATTTATTCCGGGCCTGGAGCCCGAGGCCGATGAAACCATTATCGGCAAACTGCTGCCGAGCGCGTTTCACGGCACCGAGCTGCTGGAGCGTTTGCAGAATCTCGGCTCGCTGGATTTGATTGTCTGCGGGTTCATGAGCCACTCAAGCGTCAGCACCACTGTGCGCGCCGCGAAGAATCTGGGCTTCCGCTGCACGCTTGTTGAAGACGCCTGCGCCACGCGCGATCTGCCCTACAAGGACGGCGTGTTAAGCGCCGATCACGTTCAACAGACTGAAATGGCGATCATGGCGGACAACTTCGCCACCCTCGCCCTTACCCGTGAACTGATTTGATTTGATAGCCGATTGATGGGCGGCCGATGTCGCCGCTCATCCGTAAAAGGTTCTCAACCGCCGTAATTGTCTTAGCCTCAGGAACATCCCGGTTAACTCCCGGTCGAAGGCCGATACCCATTGAGGAAGGTCGGAATGAAGTTATCCGATGGTTTTGACGCACGCCGCCTGCGGCCTAAAGGCCCAAGCAACTGGCGTTTTCGCTTCGGCGCAGCCTTTGCTGCCCTGCTGGCAACGTGCGGTGTGTTACTGGCAATGGCCGGCGCCGCCAGCCTGTTGGGCCGCCCGCCCGCGCTCGGCGAACTGAACGCCAGCCCCCTGGGCTCGTCGATCATTTTGGCGGTTGGCCTGTTTCTGCTCTACATCGGCGTTTGGCTGTGGCGTCGTTGCCGACGCCGTGCGCGCCAGTCGCGAGCGTTGAACATGTCCCCACACCTGATGAAAAAACACGACTGAAGCTGAGCCGGACGTTTTCTTGCGCCGGATAGCTGCCGAGTTGGGTAAACTGGCCGCCCTTCGCGGAGGCTGACATGCAAGACGACGATTTTTCCCTGTTCAAAAGCGCGATCCAAGGCGTCAAGCCAATCAAGCACGATCGCGCTGAAACCGGTAAACCCAAAGCCGACCGCGCGCAGATCGCCAAGCTGCGTCAAGCCGCCACAGTGCGCACCGATGCCACTACTGTTGACGGGCTCTCCGATCAGTTCGTGATAGATGTCGGCCCTGAAGACGAGCTGATGTGGGCACGCGACGGCGTTCAGGAAAGCCAGATGCGCAAGCTGAAGGTCGGCCAGATCCCGTTCGAGGGCAGCCTCGACCTGCACGGCATGACGGTGGAAAAGGCTCGCGAAACCCTCTGGGCGTTTTTGGCCGAAGCGACCAAATTCGAAATCCGCTGCGTACGTGTCACCCATGGCAAAGCTGTGCGCCTGGATGGCAAACGCCCTATGATCAAAAGCCACGTCAACACCTGGTTGCGCCAGCATTCACAGGTACTCGGATTCACTTCATGCCAGCCTCGCCACGGCGGCGCAGGCGCGGTTTACGTGATGCTCAAACGCACCATGATGGAAGGTCGCGACGAGTAAAGCTGTCGGATCAAGCTTGCAGCGCCGTGTCCGCCACCGTACCCTTGCCCTTTGCGAAAATCCCCACAGGTAGTTTCATGTCCCTGGAACAGAATTACACCGCGATTCTCGGCCAATTGGGCGAGGACGTTTCCCGCGAGGGCCTGCTCGACACGCCCAAGCGTGCCGCCAAAGCCATGCAGTACCTTTGCCGCGGTTATGAACAGACGCTCGAAGAGGTCACCAACGGTGCCTTGTTCAGCTCCGACAACAGCGAAATGGTGCTGGTAAAAGACATCGAGCTGTACTCGTTGTGTGAACACCACTTGCTGCCGTTTATCGGCAAGGCTCATGTCGCTTACATCCCGAGCGGCAAGGTCCTGGGCCTTTCAAAGGTGGCGCGGATCGTCGACATGTACGCCCGCCGCCTGCAGATCCAGGAGAACCTCAGCCGTCAGATTGCCGACGCCGTGCTGCAAGTCACTGGCGCCCTGGGCGTTGCAGTGGTGATCGAAGCCAAACACATGTGCATGATGATGCGCGGGGTGGAAAAACAGAACTCGGTGATGAACACCTCGGTCATGCTCGGGGCGTTTCGCGAGTCGACCAACAC
>JALYPE010000361.1 GCA_030856525.1 Pseudomonadota bacterium
ACCTTGACCGCCGCCGGGTCAGCCTTGACGTTCAGGGAAGCGAAATCGCGAGTCTGTTTTTCCAGACGGGCAAAGGCGAGAACCTGTGCGTCGGTGACAAATCCGCTGCCAGCCAGACCAGCGCGCAACTGACCGATGAGCATTTCCTGAGTCAGCATCTGACGGAACTGCATACGGCTGTAACCCAGCTGGCGAATCACCTGATCAAAGCGGTCGGCGCTGAACTTGCCATCCACCTGGAATTCCGGCGTCTGCAGGATCACTTGATCCAGCGCTGCTTCGGAGAATGCGAATTTCGATTCTTCTGCGCCCTGAAGCAGCAGTTTGCGGTCGATCAAGCCCTTGAGGGCCGAGTCGCGCAACATTTTCTCATCAAGCAAAGAAGCATCGAAATCTTTGCCCAGCTGCTGCATGAGTTGGCGGCGTTGCATGTCAACCGCTTGGCTCAGCTCGTTCTGGGTGATCTCGTCACCATTGACTTCAGCCGCGTTCTGGCTGTTGGTCGTGGCCTGAAAAATGGCCTCTACACCGGTGAAAGCCATCAGTACAACGATGATCCCGATGATGGTTTTGGCAATCCAGCCTTGTGAATTGTCCCTGATATTCTGCAGCATGCGTCCCCCAGAAACGGTTGAACTTCAAAATTAGGCAACCGTGGAGCGTGGGTAGAATCCGGATAGAAGAAAGGCGCATCCGAGGATGCGCCTTCTCGTAACTGGCGGAGCGGACCAAGGGTTCGAACGTGCGACCCCCGGTGTCTCGGACCGGCGACTCGCCGACTGGACTACCGCTCCGCTGCCAGGTCAGGTATGACCCCGACCCGGATAGGCAAAAACCTGAATCTGACTTAGTTGACAGCTTCTTTAAGTGCTTTACCGGCTTTGAAGCCTGGTTTTTTAGCAGCTGCGATTTCCAGAGTCTTACCGGTCTGTGGGTTACGACCGATGCGAGCTGGACGATCAGTCACGGAGAAAGTACCGAAACCGACCAAAACAACGGAATCACCGGCCTTCAGAGCACCAGTAACGGATTCGATTACAGCGTCCAGCGCACGGCCAGCAGCAGCTTTCGGGATATCAGCGGATGCAGCGATAGCATCAATCAGTTCCGACTTGTTCACTCTAAGTCCCCTTATATCTATTTTGAGTATGATTCTAAGTTTTTTGGTGAAAGCAAAAACGAGTGCTGAATGGCCTACAGACACTTAAGAGCCGCTTTATAACAAGGGCTCTAAAAAGCTGTCAACAAGCCCCTCAGGCAAATGCGTATTAATGCGTGCTAATTCTTTCCTTAGAGTCAGACTCGCGTTTTTCATCCTTCGCGACGATCTCCGGGGCCACATCAGGAAGGGGCTCCGGCGCGTATTGCAGCGCAATTTGCAGGACCTCGTCAATCCATTTAACCGGTTTGATCTGAAGATCCTGCTTGATGTTGCCAGGAATTTCCTTCAAATCGCGCACGTTCTCCTCAGGAATGATCACAGTCTTGATGCCACCACGGTGAGCGGCGAGCAGTTTCTCTTTCAGACCACCAATCGCCAGTACCTGACCACGCAGAGTGATTTCGCCGGTCATGGCGACATCAGCACGCACCGGAATGCCGGTAAGGGCCGACACCAGCGCCGTACACATGCCCACACCGGCGCTAGGGCCGTCCTTCGGGGTAGCCCCTTCCGGCATGTGGATGTGCGTGTCGCGCTTCTCGTGGAAGTCCAGAGGGATACCCAGGCTTTTTGCCCGGCTGCGCACAACGGTGAGTGCTGCGGTAATGGACTCGACCATCACGTCGCCCAGCGAGCCAGTCTTGATCAACTGACCTTTGCCCGGCACCACCGCCGCCTCGATGGTCAGCAATTCGCCGCCGACTTGAGTCCATGCCAAACCAGTCACTTGACCAATCTGGTCCTGCGATTCAGCCAGGCCATAACGGAATTTACGCACGCCGAGGAAGTGTTCCAGCATGTCCGCAGTGACTTTCACCGAGAAGCGTTTTTCCAGCGCATGCTCTTTAACGGCCTTGCGGCAGACCTTGGCAATCTGGCGCTCAAGCCCGCGTACACCGGCTTCGCGAGTGTAGTAACGGATGATGTCGCGGATCGCTTCAGCGTCAAATTCCAGCTCGCCCTTCTTCAGGCCGTTAGCGGTAATCTGCTTTGGCGAGAGGTATTTGACGGCGATGTTGATCTTCTCGTCTTCGGTGTAACCCGGCAGACGAATCACTTCCATCCTGTCCAGCAGTGCCGGCGGGATGTTCATCGAGTTCGAGGTGCAAAGGAACATCACATCGGACAGATCGTAGTCGACTTCCAGGTAGTGATCGTTGAAGTTGTGGTTCTGCTCGGGGTCGAGCACTTCCAGCAACGCTGACGCCGGATCGCCACGCATGTCGCTGCCCATTTTGTCGATTTCATCGAGCAGGAACAGCGGGTTGCGAACGCCCACTTTGGTCATCTTTTGAATCAATCTTCCTGGCATCGAACCGATGTAAGTCCGGCGATGGCCACGAATTTCCGCTTCATCGCGCACACCGCCCAAGGCCATGCGCACGAATTTACGGTTGGTGGCATGAGCAATCGATTCCGCCAGCGAGGTTTTACCCACGCCCGGAGGCCCGACCAGGCACAATACCGGCCCACGAATCTTCTTCACGCGCTTCTGCACGGCGAGGTATTCGAGGATCCGTTCTTTGACTTCTTCAAGACCGTAATGGTCGGCATCGAGAATGTCTTCGGCACGAGCAAGGTCCAGACGCACTTTGCTCTGGGCTTTCCACGGCACCTGCACCAGCCAGTCGATGTAGGACCGCACCACCGTCGCTTCTGCGGACATTGGCGACATTTGCTTGAGCTTGTTCAGCTCGCCCTGGGCTTTGGCCAGAGCGTCCTTGGGCAGACCGGCGGCATCGATGCGCTTCTTCAGCTCTTCGATTTCGTTATGGCCTTCATCGCTGTCACCGAGCTCTTTCTGAATGGCCTTCATCTGCTCATTCAGGTAGTACTCGCGCTGGCTGCGCTCCATTTGTTTTTTGACACGACCGCGAATTCGTTTTTCGACTTGCAGCAAATCGATCTCGCCATCCAGCAACGCCAGAACGTGCTCGACGCGGGCGGACAGATCGATGATTTCGAGGATTTCCTGCTTCTGTTCGATCTTTAACGCCATGTGCGCGGCCATGGTGTCAACCAGGCGTCCCGGCTCGTCGATGCTGTTGAGCGACGACAGCACTTCAGCGGGGACTTTTTTGCCCAGCTGCACATATTGTTCGAACTGCGACAGCAGACTGCGCACGAACACTTCCGACTCGCGCTCCGGCGCGTCGACTTCATCGATCAGGGTAACTTCTGCGCGGCAATGGCCGTCCACTTCGCTGAAGCGCTCCACGGCGCCTCGCTGCTCACCTTCGACCAGCACCTTGACCGTGCCGTCTGGCAATTTGAGCAGTTGCAGGACAGTGGCAATCGTACCCACGCGATAAAGCGCGTCTTCGCCGGGATCGTCGTCGGCTGGGTTTCTCTGAGCAATCAGCAATATCTGCTTGTCGCCCGTCATCGCTGCCTCGAGGGCTTCGATGGATTTCTCGCGCCCCACGAACAGCGGGATAACCATGTGCGGATAAACCACGACGTCGCGCAATGGCAGGAGAGGCAATTCGATGGTTGTCTTCATGATTTCGCCTCTACGGCGGCCATAAGGCCGTAAACAGATGGGAGTAAGCTTGAAACCAAGATGGGGGCTGCTCTCAAAAAAAACAAGCGCAAAGCGGGCGCAAAAACTGCTTTAAAAGCAAAGGGGCCCGAAGGCCCCTTCTTTATTCCAGCTGCATGACGCTTAAGCGTCTGGCGCAGCCTTGGCAGCCGGCTCACTGTTTTCGTAGATATACAGTGGCTTGGATTTGCCTTCTATAACGCTTTCATCGATTACCACTTTACTCACCTCGGACTGCGAGGGAATTTCGTACATGGTGTCGAGCAATACGCCTTCGAGAATCGAGCGCAGTCCACGGGCACCGGTTTTACGTTCCAGGGCACGCTTGGCGACCGATTTGAGTGCGTCGGCCCGGAATTCCAGGTCTACGCCCTCCATCTCGAACAGCTTGGCATACTGTTTGGTCAGAGCATTTTTCGGCTCGGTCAGGATCTGCATCAATGCAGCCTCATCCAGCTCGTCCAGCGTCGCAAGTACTGGCAGACGGCCAACGAACTCCGGGATCAGACCGAACTTGACCAAATCGTCAGGCTCGACTTCACGCAGTGATTCGCCAACTTTCTTGCCCTCTTCCTTGCTGCGCACTTCTGCGTTGAAACCGATGCCGCCTTTGGTAGAACGGTTTTGGATAACCTTTTCCAGACCAGAGAATGCACCGCCGCAAATGAACAGGATGTTACGAGTGTCGACCTGCAGGAATTCCTGCTGCGGATGCTTGCGGCCACCTTGCGGCGGAACGGAAGCGACCGTGCCTTCGATCAACTTCAGCAAAGCCTGCTGCACGCCTTCACCGGAAACGTCCCGGGTAATCGAAGGGTTGTCAGACTTGCGCGAAATCTTGTCGATTTCATCGATGTAGACAATGCCCATCTGGGCCTTTTCCACGTCGTAGTCGCACTTCTGCAACAGCTTCTGAATGATGTTCTCGACATCTTCACCTACATAACCGGCCTCAGTGAGGGTGGTTGCGTCGGCAATGGTGAATGGAACATTCAGCAAGCGCGCCAACGTCTCGGCCAGCAGGGTTTTACCCGAGCCTGTAGGGCCGATCAGCAGAATGTTGCTTTTGCCGAGCTCGACGTCGTCATTCTTTTTGTCACGCTGGTTCAAGCGCTTGTAGTGGTTGTAGACCGCTACGGCGAGAACCTTTTTTGCACGCTCCTGACCAATCACATATTGATCAAGGATGCCGCTGATTTCTTTAGGCGAAGGCAATTTATGCGCGCTGCTCTCGGCCTGGGCTTCCTGCACCTCCTCACGGATGATGTCATTGCACAGGTCGACGCACTCGTCGCAGATAAACACCGAGGGGCCGGCAATCAACTTACGCACTTCATGCTGGCTTTTGCCACAGAAGGAGCAATAGAGCAGCTTGCCGTTGTCCTCGCCGTTGCGGGTGTCAGTCATTCGTTCGATCCAAATCCGATAGGCTTGCAACACAAGATGAAGGCTCTTGCGGGCTTTTTCAAGCCCGCCGGTGATCAGACCAGCCGACCAAGCCTATTTTGAGCTGTGTATTTAAGCTGGGCGCTGGGTGATCACTTCATCGATCAGGCCGTACTCACGCGCGGCTTCTGCACTCATGAAGTTATCGCGGTTGGTGTCACGCTCGATTTCTTCAAGCGTGTGCCCGCTGTGTTTGGCCATCAGCGTGTTGAGCCGCTCGCGAATGAAGAGGATTTCCTTGGCATGGATTTCAATATCCGAAGCCTGGCCCTGGAAACCGCCCAGTGGCTGGTGAATCATCACGCGAGAGTTAGGCAGGCAGTAACGCTTGCCCGTGGCACCGGCGGTCAGGAGAAACGCGCCCATGCTGCACGCCTGACCAATACAAGTGGTCGAGACGTTGGGTTTGATGAACTGCATGGTGTCATAGATCGACATGCCTGCCGTCACCGAACCGCCCGGAGAGTTGATATAGAGATGGATGTCCTTGTCCGGGTTTTCCGCTTCAAGGAACAGCAATTGCGCACAGATCAGATTGGCCATGTAGTCCTCTACCGGACCAACCAGAAAGATCACCCGTTCCTTGAGTAGCCGGGAGTAGATGTCATAGGCGCGCTCGCCACGAGCAGACTGCTCGACAACCATCGGGACCAGGCCGCCAGCGGCCTGGATATCAGAGTTCTGCTGAATATACGAATTACGGAACATGCTCTGCAGTCACTCCCAAATAGTTATGTCTTGAATGCACATAAGCCAGCGCGAAGGCTGGCTTATGTGTGTGCTTCTCACCGCAAAAACGATCAGTCGGCTTGTGGAGCTTCTACCGGCTTGACTGCTTCTTCGTAAGAGACCGATTTGTCGGTCACGCTAGCTTTCTGCAGAACAGTATCCACAACTTGTTCTTCCAGCACAACCGAACGAACCTCGTTCAACTGCTGGTCATTCTTGTAGTACCAGGACACAACCTGCTCTGGTTCCTGGTAAGCAGAAGCCATTTCCTGAATCATTTCGCGAACGCGGGCGTCGTCTGGCTTCAGGTCGAATTGCTTGACCACTTCAGCCACGATCAGGCCCAGTACAACGCGGCGCTTGGCTTGTTCTTCGAACAGCTCGGCCGGCAGCTGGTCAGGCTTGATGTTGCCGCCGAACTGCTGAACAGCCTGCACGCGCAGACGGTCAACTTCGTTGGACAGCAGCGCCTTCGGCACTTCGATCGGGTTGGTGGCCAGCAGACCGTCCATTACCTGATTCTTGACCTTGGATTTGATCGCCTGACGCAGCTCACGCTCCATGTTCTTGCGAACTTCGGCGCGGAAACCTTCCAGACCGGTTTCCTTGATACCGAACTGGGCGAAGAACTCTTCGTTCAGCTCAGGCAGTTTTGGCTCGGAAACAGTGTTCACGGTCACGGTGAACTCGGCAGTTTTGCCTGCCAGGTCGAGGTTCTGATAGTCCTCTGGGAAGGTCAGGTTCAAAACACGCTCTTCGCCGGCTTTAGCGCCAACCAGACCGTCTTCGAAGCCAGGGATCATGCGACCGGAACCCAGCACCAGCTGGGTGCCCTTGGCGGAACCGCCAGCGAACACTTCACCGTCGACCTTGCCGACGAAATCGATGTTCAGCTGGTCTTCGTTCTGGGCAGCGCGATCGGTCTCTTCAAAACGGGTGTTCTGCTTGCGCAGCACGTCCAGCATCTTGTCCAGATCGGCATCCGCTACGTCAGCGCTCAGGCGCTCAACGGCGATACCTTCGAAACCAGCAACGGTAAACTCAGGGAACACTTCAAAAACTGCAACGTATTCCAGGTCTTTGCCAGCTTCCAGGGACTTTGGCTCGATGGAAGGAGCGCCAGCCGGGTTCAGCTTCTGCTCGACAACAGCTTCGTAAAACGAAGATTGGATCACATCGCCGACAGCTTCCTGACGCGCATCAGCGCCGAAACGACGCTTGATTTCGCTCATTGGTACTTTGCCTGGACGGAAGCCAGCAATCTTGGCCTTTTGGGCAGTCTGCTGCAGACGCTTGTTGACCTGAGTCTCGATGCGCTCAGCCGGCACGGTGATGCTCATGCGGCGCTCAAGAGCAGAAGTATTTTCAACAGAAACTTGCATGGATATTCCTCGTTGCACAGACGTTAGCCGGCCGTTTCCGACCCCAGAATCAAGGGCATGCATTCTAGTGGGTCAAACTCAAGAAGTCACCCTACTGAAAACGGGTAAAAACGCAGCAGGCAATTTATAGGCGGGGACAAACGGTTGTGCCTCGCCCTGTTAGCAAATACAGCCTTCAAGCCAGGGCTCTGCATCCATCCTTCTATATATAGAAGACTTCGGCAATCTCTCCCTGACAGCCGACCCCGCGAGGGGACCGACGGACAAATCGGCATCATCGAGAAACACATCTGCGACTCGCCGATCCATCTTTTCGACCCAAAATCTGCGGTCGCCTTGGAAATACCGACTTATAAAACAAAAACGGCGCAGCCCTTTTCAGGTGCTGCGCCGTTCTCTGCTATTAAATAGCTGTTTGTAATGGTGCGGACGGAGAGACTCGAACTCTCACACCTTGCGGCGCTGGAACCTAAATCCAGTGTGTCTACCAATTCCACCACATCCGCGGCTTGAAACTTTTAAAACAAAGGCGCCAGACCGTTAAATCTGGCGCCTTTTGAAATATGGGGTGGACGAAGGGGATCGAACCCTCGACAACGGGAGTCACAATCCCGTGCTCTACCAACTGAGCTACGCCCACCATCTTGCGCTACTTGTGCCAAAGCTGCCTAATGGCGCACCCGGCAGGACTCGAACCTGCGACCATCCGCTTAGAAGGCGGATGCTCTATCCAGCTGAGCTACGGGCGCCTTGTTAATCTGTATTCTTGGACGATTACAAACTAAGTGCTTTCAGTCTCACCGAATTAAACCTCAACTCTGCTCGACCTTCTTAACCAGTGCTAGGCTGTGCCCGACAAGTGCGACGAATGTTATAGGCGGCCCCGAGGGTCGTCAACTCTTTTTTAAAAAAAATTCATTTAATTAAAGGGGTTAGAGGAATTTGCAGACCAAGCGTCTTTGCCCTCACCGCATGGCATGCGAGAATGCGTTCTCTTTTTTCCCCCTCTCGATGGTTAATCACGCGCAATGACTGCACAACTAATCGACGGCAAATCGATCGCCGCCAGCCTGCGCCAGCAGATCGCCAAACGCGTCACCGAGCGTCGCCAGCAAGGCCTGCGCACGCCCGGTCTCGCGGTGATCCTGGTCGGCAGCGATCCTGCCTCTCAGGTTTATGTCTCGCACAAGCGTAAAGACTGTGAAGAGGTCGGCTTCCTGTCGCAAGCCTACGACCTGCCTTCCGAAACCACTCAGCAAGCGCTGACCGATCTGATCGATCGACTCAATGATGACCCGGCAATCGACGGCATCCTGCTTCAGCTGCCTCTGCCCGAGCATCTCGATGCGTCCAGATTGCTCGAGCGCATTCGCCCGGACAAGGACGTCGACGGTTTCCACCCTTATAACGTCGGCCGGCTGGCCCAGCGTATTCCGCTGCTGCGCCCATGCACGCCGAAAGGCATCATGACCTTGCTGGAAAGCACCGGCGCCGATCTCTACGGGATGGATGCAGTGGTCGTTGGCGCCTCCAACATTGTCGGCCGGCCGATGGCGATGGAATTGCTGCTCGCAGGCTGCACCGTTACGGTCACTCATCGCTTCACCAAAGATCTTGCTGGCCACGTCGGCCGCGCCGATCTGGTAGTGGTAGCGGCCGGTAAACCAGGCCTGGTCAAAGGTGAGTGGATCAAGGAAGGCGCGATCGTGATCGACGTGGGCATTAACCGTCAGGACGATGGCAAGCTGGTCGGCGACGTGATTTACGAAACCGCCCTGCCCCGCGCCGGCTGGATCACGCCGGTACCTGGGGGCGTTGGCCCGATGACCCGCGCCTGCCTGTTGGAAAACACCCTTTATGCGGCAGAAACGTTGCACGCCTGATCCGGCCGTGACGTTTGCCGTCGTTTAAAAAAACCCGCCGATGGCGGGTTTTTTATTGACCGGAAAAACGCTCCGCCTCATGGCGGATTTTCCTGTAAATCAGTGACGTTCAATGCCGTTTAGATGAACGCTGATCAACCATCGACAGTTATTCAGCCATACTCCAGAATGTGGCACTTTTGAGAAACAGTCCGTTACAAAACGGCTTATCAACACTTTATGAGTCTGCCAGCGTGAAAATTCGTCTTTCCATCCTGAGTCTGTTTTTTGCATTTACAGGGACGTTCATCACGCCAACGGTCAATGCCGCCGAAACCACCTCGGCGCCCCGAGATAGCAAGCAGCTGAAAATCGCCTCGGGCAGTGCTTTGCTGCTGGATCTGCAAACCAACAAAGTCATCTATGCCAGCAACCCTGACGTTGTCGTGCCGATCGCCTCGGTGAGTAAGCTGATGACCGGGTTGATCGTAGTGGAAGCTCGTCAGAACATGAGCGAGTACTTGTCCATCAACATCAGCGACACGCCGGAAATGAAAGGGGTGTTTTCTCGGGTCAAGCTCAAGAGCGAGCTACCGCGCCGCGAAATGCTGCTGATCGCACTGATGTCTTCGGAAAACCGTGCCGCCGCCAGCCTCGCCCATCACTACCCGGGCGGTTATGTCGCGTTTATTGCAGCCATGAACGCCAAGGCCAAGGCGCTCGGCATGACCAGCACACATTTTGTAGAGCCCACTGGGCTTTCCCCGCGTAATGTCTCCACCGCCCGGGACTTGAGCAAGCTATTGGTCGCCGCCCACAAGTATCCGTTATTGACTGAATTGAGCACGACCAAAGAGAAGACTGTTTCATTTCGTAAACCCAACTACACCTTGGGGTTTCGCAACACCGATCATTTGGTGAATAAGCCGAATTGGGATATCTCGCTGACCAAAACCGGTTTTACCAATGCGGCGGGCCATTGCCTGGTCCTGGTCACAAAAATGGGTAACCGCCCTGTTGCGATGGTCATTCTCGATGCCTTCGGCAAATACACACATTTTGCCGATGCCAGTCGAATCCGCAGTTGGGTGGAGACAGGGAAGAGCGCAGATGTGCCTTCGGTTGCCTTGCAGTACAAATCTGACAAGAACCTCAAGCAACGCCCAAGAGGTGTAGCGGAAGCGTCCAAGTAATTCGTCGTGGCAAACAAAAGCCCCGATTATTCGGGGCTTTGTCTTATCCAGCGTCAGTCGTTGGGCAGCGGCATTTGATCATCATCCGGAATACCGTCCCCGGCACTTGGATCGCGCTTGCCCTGAGGGCGTTCGGTAGGCGTCGCCACTGGCCGGGCTAACGGATCGCGCAACGGACTGCTTGGGTCCATCGCCGGGTAAGTGTCTTGTTCAGGCGTGGTTGGGACGCTGTCCGGACGCTTGTCGTCAAAGCTCGAATCTGTAGACATACACACCTCGCTATAATCTCAGGGTTTAAGATCCTCGAGTGGGTCGTACGGCTTCTTCGGTGCCTTTGGATCATCTTTAAGTTTCTTGTCCAGAGGCGCTATGGCGGCGCCGACCGGGTCGACCTGCGGATCGGAAACGTCCGGCGAGTCCGGGTCGAAACCCAAGTCATCGCCCGATGAATGCTCCGACGAATGCGGGCCGCTGGGGGTTTTGGAATCTGCCATGTACATCTCCTGGAATCTGACCCGGAACATCCGCGTCTGAATTCTTAGAGAGGCACCTCGCCAGGCAGTGCCCTGTAAATGACGAGCGGGCTTATTGCGTCGTCAGGGCGTTCTTCGCCCTTGCCGCTGCAGACTCCTGACCCGCCCGAGCCAGATCGCTGGCCGCGCTGAGCCAGCGCTGCTGATCAACATCCGCCGGAATCTGCTCCGGCTTCTGAATTAACACGGCCCAGCCGCCAGCGTCCTTGAAGGCTGATTCAAATGCATCAAAGCCCATCAATTCCCTGCGATTCATTCCGGCCCGCAGCAGGACGGTCTGTTTCTGACGGTCATACCCGGCGAGAATCGCGTAACGCGGCTCCGACC
>JALYPE010000371.1 GCA_030856525.1 Pseudomonadota bacterium
CAGGAGCAGGCACTGTCCTATCTGGTGTTGGGACGTCCGTTGAGCACCACCGGCGAGGACAACAACATGCTGGCTCAGGCCGCACTGGGCCTGGGTTTGATGGGCAGCTCGGGGGTCACCAGCAGCATGGCGAAGAACCTCGGTATCGAGGATTTCCAGCTCGACACCGAGGGCAGCGGCGATGAAACCAGCGTGGTCGCCAGCGGCAATATCTCCGAGAAACTCAGCCTGCGTTACGGCGTTGGCGTGTTCGAACCGGCCAACACGATTGCTTTGCGCTACAAGCTGAGCAAAAAGGTTTACGTCGAAGCGGCCAGTGGCGTGGCGAGTTCGCTGGATATTTTCTACAAGCGGGATTTCTAAAGCCTGCCGAACCCTCTGTGGTGAGGGGGCTTGCCCCCGTGGGGCCGCCAGCGACCCACTAATCTGCGACCTCGGTTATTTCCGAACCAGAAAAAATGATGACTGCTGCGCAGCCAAACGGGGGTGAACCCCCTCGCCACAGTGTCTGTAATGCATCGTCTATCGACTAAATACCAAGCAGCCTAACTATTACGTTGACATTCGCTGCCTAAGCAGTAATATCTCGTCATACATTCCCTGCCTAGGCAGCTAATTGGTGGCCCGACGATGCATTTCACTCCCGACGACTTCAAGAATTGCCACCTCGGACTGTTGCTCGGGCGCGCCGCGCTGCTCAAGGACCGGATCATCGACACGCACATGGAACCGCATGGCATCACCGCCGCGCAGTTCAAAGTGTTGATCATCATGGCGCAGATGGGCGTCGATACCCCGGCCGAACTCTGCCGACACCTGTCGCTGGACAGCGGCTCGATGACCCGCATGCTGGACCGTCTGGAACAGAAAGGCTTCCTCGCCCGTCAGCGCTCCGAGGCGGATCGCCGCCAGGTCCGTCTGGTGCTGACCGAGCAAGGCCAGCAGCTTATGGACCGACTGCCAGAGATCGGCGCCGATGCGATGAATGAATTGGCCGGTGCCATCACCGCCGAAGAACTGAAAACCCTCGAACACATCCTGCACAAAATCCTGGCAGCAGCCGGTGACTCGATCACCCTGCAGCGGATAGGTAAACCATGAACAGTAAAACCTTGCGCACCGGTTTCAGTCTGGTGCTGCTGGCCATGACCCTGGCCGGTTGTGCCAGCTACAGCGGCTTGAATACCGAAGGCGTCAGCCTCGATGCGAAAAACCTCAAAGCCGGGCAATCGCTCAGTGGCGTGACGTTAACGCCAGCGGCCTGGCCGAAAAGCGACTGGTGGAAAAACCTCGGTGACCCGCAACTTGACGGCCTGATCCGCGAAGCCTTGCGCGACAGCCCGGACATGCAGATCGCCGAAGCTCGCGCCCACCAGGCCAGTGCTGCCGCTTACGCCGCCGATGCCGAACGCATGCCGACCCTCGACGCCAGCGCCGGCATCAGCCGTGCGCGTCTGGCCCGGGATCAGGACCCCAGCGGGCAGGGCGGCACGTATTCGACCTTGCGCAACCTCGGTGCCAGTTTCAATTACAACTTCGATCTCTGGGGTGGCCAGCGTGCCGCCTGGGAAGCTGCACTCGGTCAGGCCCGCGCCGCTGAAGTCGATCAACAAGCCGCGCAGTTGACCCTGTCTGCGGATGTCGCCCGCGCCTACAGCGATCTCGGTCAGGCACACATTGTTTACGACCTGGCCAGCGAAGACCTCAAACGCACTCGGCAGATGCTCGACCTGAGCAAGCGTCGCCTAAGTGCCGGGATCGACAGCGAGTACCAGTTCCAGCAGACCGAGAGCCTGGAAGCCACGTCCCAAGCCAGCCTGATTGACGCCGAGAAGCGCCTGCAAACGGCAAAAATCGCTTTGGCGGTATTGCTCGGCAAAGGCCCGGATCGCGGCAACGAAATTGCCCGGCCGCAAATCCTCCAGGCGAGTGCCGTGGCATTGCCGTCGGTGCTGCCCGCCGAACTGCTCGGTCGGCGCCCGGACCTGGTCGCTGCGCGCTGGCGTGTCGAGGCCGCGAGCAAGAATATCGATGCCGGTAAAACCCGCTTCTATCCCAACCTCAACCTGAGCGCTGCGGCGGGTGTCGAGTCGTTGCTGGGCGATGCGATGTTTGGTTCGGCCAGCCGCTTCTTCAATGTCGGGCCGACGATCTCGCTGCCGATTTTCGACGGCGGACGTTTGCGCGCCGACCTCGATTCGCGCGACGCCGATTACGACCTCGCCGTGGCGCAGTACAACAAAAGCCTGGTGCGAGCGCTGGGTGATGTCAGCGACAGCATCAACCAGTTGCGTGATATCGGTCGGCAGATCGGTGCGCAGCAGCACGCCACCGATAT
>JALYPE010000392.1 GCA_030856525.1 Pseudomonadota bacterium
CATCAATCTCGAAGCTCAACACCTTGCCATCCGGGCGGGTCACGGTCTGGGCTTGCAAATCCACCTGCAGCTGATAACCCGGATTCGCCTCGACCTGCTGGAACAACTCATCCACTTCAGCGTCGCTCAGGATGATCGGCAACAAGCCGTTCTTGAAGCTGTTGTTGAAGAAGATGTCGGCATAGCTCGGCGCGATGATGCTGCGGAAACCGTATTCTTCCAGGGCCCACGGCGCGTGCTCGCGGCTGGAGCCGCAGCCGAAGTTTTCCCGCGCCAGCAACACGCTGGCGCCTTGATAACGCTCGGCGTTGAGCACGAAATCCTTGTTCAACGGGCGCTTGGAGTTGTCTTGATACGGCTGCCCGACATCCAGATAACGCCACTCATCAAACAGGTTCGGGCCGAACCCCGTGCGCTTGATCGATTTCAAGAACTGCTTCGGGATGATCTGGTCGGTGTCGACGTTGGCACGATCCAGAGGCGCGACAAGTCCAGTGTGCTGGGTAAAAGCTTTCATGCTGCGCTCCTCAGATCAATTCACGAACATCGACAAAACGACCATTCACCGCAGCGGCAGCGGCCATGGCCGGGCTCACCAGGTGGGTGCGACCGCCGGCGCCCTGACGCCCTTCGAAGTTGCGGTTGGAGGTCGATGCGCAATGCTCGCCCGACTCCAAACGGTCCGGGTTCATCGCCAGGCACATCGAGCAACCCGGCTCGCGCCATTCAAAACCGGCCTCGAGGAAAATCTTGTCGAGGCCTTCCGATTCCGCCTGCGCTTTCACCAGACCCGAGCCCGGCACCACGATGGCCTGCTTGATGGTGGACGCCACTTTGCGACCCTTGGCGATGACGGCGGCGGCGCGCAGATCCTCGATCCGCGAGTTGGTGCAGGAACCGATGAAAACACGGTCCAGCTGGATGTCGGTGATTGCCTGATTGGCGGTCAGGCCCATGTATTTCAACGCGCGCTCAATCGAGCCACGCTTGACCAGGTCGGCTTCCAGCGCCGGATCCGGCACGTTTTGATCAACGGCCAACACCATTTCCGGCGAAGTGCCCCAGCTGACTTGCGGTTTGATCTGCGTCGCGTCGAGTTCGACCACGGTGTCGAACACCGCATCGGTGTCGGACACCAGGTCTTTCCAGGCTTCGACCGCCAGGTCCCATTCCGCGCCTTTCGGGGCGAAGGGACGACCCTTGACGTAGGCCACGGTTTTTTCATCCGCCGCCACCAGGCCCACGCGAGCGCCGGCCTCGATGGACATGTTGCAGATGGTCATGCGCCCTTCGACGGACAGATCGCGAATCGCGCTGCCGGCGAATTCGATCGCGTGGCCATTACCGCCGGCCGTGCCGATCTTGCCGATCACGGCGAGGACGATGTCCTTGGCGGTCACGCCGAACGGCAACTGGCCTTCGACGGAGACCAGCATGTTCTTCATTTTCTTGGCGACCAGGCATTGGGTGGCGAGCACATGCTCGACCTCGGAGGTGCCGATCCCGTGAGCCAGCGCGCCGAACGCGCCGTGGGTCGAGGTATGGGAATCGCCACAGACCACGGTCATGCCCGGCAAGGTCGCGCCCTGCTCCGGGCCGATGACATGGACGATGCCCTGGCGAATGTCATTCATCTTGAATTCGACAATGCCGTATTCATCGCAATTGTCGTCAAGGGTCTGGACCTGCAAACGCGAGACCTGATCGGCAATGGCTTCGATGCCGCCCTTGCGCTCCGGCGTTGTCGGTACGTTGTGGTCCGGGGTCGCGATGTTGGCATCGATGCGCCAAGGCTTGCGCCCGGCAATGCGCAGGCCTTCGAAGGCCTGCGGCGACGTCACTTCATGAATGATGTGACGATCAATGTAGATCAGCGCAGAGCCATCGTCGCGCTGCTTGACCAAATGCGAATCCCAGAGCTTGTCGTAGAGCGTTTTGCCGGCCATCAGACGTTTTCCTCATCAACGTATTTCTATGCCCCGGGCTTCGAGAAACTCAATAACCCTTTGGCTTGTGAGGTCGATCCTAGGGCGTTACATTAAATAACTCAAATTCATATTTTTTATGCTTTGGATAACCAACTGGAATACCACAACTGGAATCGCTATGGACCTCGCGAACCTCAATGCCTTTATTGCTATCGCCGAGACCGGCAGCTTCTCCGGCGCGGGCGAACGGTTGCACCTGACGCAGCCGGCCATCAGCAAGCGCATCGCCGGGCTGGAGCAGCAACTGAACGTCCGACTGTTTGATCGATTGGGCCGCGAAGTCGGTCTCACCGAGGCCGGACGCGCCCTGCTGCCACGGGCTTACCAGATTCTAAACGTGCTGGACGACACCCGGCGCGCGCTGACCAATCTGACCGGCGAAGTGACCGGCCGCCTGACGCTGGCCACCAGTCACCACATCGGGCTGCACCGTTTGCCGCCGTTGTTACGCGCATTCACCCGCCAATACCCACAGGTCGCACTGGATATTCAGTTCCTTGATTCGGAAGTGGCCTACGAGGAAATCCTCCACGGCCGTGCCGAACTCGCGGTGATCACCCTGGCGCCCGAGCCGCACAATCTGGTCAAGGC
>JALYPE010000395.1 GCA_030856525.1 Pseudomonadota bacterium
CAAGGAAAGCTGGCGATAGGCCACGGCGTGCTTCGACAGGTCATCGTACACAATAAGCGCGTGCTTACCGTTATCACGGAAATATTCACCGATCGCGGCACCAGAGAACGGCGCCAGGAACTGCATCGGCGCGGGATCGCTGGCCGTCGCCGCGACCACCATGCTGTATTCCATCGCGTGGTTCTCTTCGAGAGTCTTTACCACGCGGGCGACGGTCGAACGCTTCTGACCGACGGCGACATAGATACAGAATACGCCAAGACCCTTCTGATTGATGATAGTATCCACGGCGATCGCGGTCTTGCCGGTTTGCCTGTCACCGATGATCAACTCGCGCTGGCCACGACCGATCGGGATCATGGCATCGATGGCCTTGATACCGGTTTGCAGCGGCTCCCGGACCGATTGGCGCGTGTTCACCCCTGGCGCGACCATCTCGATGCGGGAGGAATGCGGTGAGTTGATCGGGCCCTTGCCGTCAATCGGCTGGCCGATCGCATTGACCACCCGCCCGATCAAGGCTTCACCGACCGGAATTTCCGCAATACGCCCGGTCCTCTTAACCGGATCACCCTCTTTAATTCCGACATCGTCACCCATCAACACGGCACCGACATTGTCTTCTTCGAGGTTCAACGCAATGCCGTAGAGACCGCCTGGAAACTCCAGCATCTCACCGGCCATGGCCCCGTCTAGTCCGTAGACCTTGGCAATTCCGTCTCCGACCTGGATGACTGAGCCGGTTTGGCTGACGTCGACCTGTTGGTCGAAGCCTTTGATCTTCTCTTTGATGATGGAGCTGATCTCTTCTGCCTTGATCTGCATGGCTACTCCTTGGTCAACACACGCTGCATGGCGCTCAGTCGGCCCCGGACCGTGCTATCTACGACGGTGCTGCCCAGGCGGATATGGAGGCCGGCGACATGTTCTGGTTCGGTATGGAATGTGACATCGACGTCGCGCTTCAAGAGGTCGCGCAATCGGATGGTGATTCGGTCCTGCTCGGTAGCAGGCAACGCATTTGCCGATGAGACCAGCACTTGTTGAGTTCCTTTGGATGCATCCACGAGCTTGGCGAACGCCTCGGCGATGTCCGGCAGGAAACTGACCCGATTTTTTTTCACCAGCTGATCCAGAAATCTTTTGCCGATAGGGGGGCATCCGAGGCGGGTGGCCAGTTCGACCAACACACTCAACTTGGTTTCTTCCGGAAAGACAGGGGATGCCACGGCATGGCGCAACGCAGCGGACTGCGCAAAAGCCTCTCCCAGCCCCTGCAATGCCACGCGGGCTGGTTCCACACTGGGTGCATCAAGAAGTTCGAACAGAGCTTTTGCGTATCGACGTGCGACGGCTGTCTTAATCACAGTGACTATCCGCTACGGTGAACCGTGTTTTGATGAAACGGGAAGTTTCGTGCGGTGGGCACGACAAAAAGCGCGCCAAGTTAGCATCCAGATGCGGGTACTGTCAAGGAGGAGCGAGCGGGTCGAGGCGAAGAAGGGTTCTTTGCTCGCGCAACGCGCGCTTCGGAACGCCTCGTTGGACGCGCGCAGTTGGAACACTCCTACCTGCGCGACCCTTGTGAGAAGGTGAAAGGATGACGGACATCGATATCTAGTCGCGTTGAATGATGCCGCCGCCGAGCACTCGGTCGCCATCATAAAACACGGCGGACTGGCCGGGGCTGAGTGCCCGTTGCGGCTGATGGAATCGGACGTGGAGCGTTCCATTATCTGAGGGCGCGAGGGTGGCGGTCGAAGGAGGCGTGGCATAACGAACCTTCACCTCTGCCTCAACCTCCTCCTGACCGATCACATGGTTGAAGAGACTGAGATCGGCTACGTAGCAGTCGGACTGCACGAGGTGCTCTTCCGTACACAGCACCACTTGTCTTGTCTCAGGAACCACTTTCTGAACATACAGCCTCTGTCCGACGGCAATACCCAGCCCACGGCGCTGGCCCGGCGTGTAAAAGGCAATCCCTTCATGCTGTCCGAGAACCTCGCCGCTGACTCCCACGAATGCACCCGGCTTCTTGACCTCCGGCATCTCCTGCCCGATGAAGGTTCGATAATCGCCATGACTCACGAAACAAATTTCTTGGCTCTCCTTCAGTTCCTCAACCGGCAATCCAAGCGCCTCAGCCTCCCGCCATACATCGTGCTTCTGCATGTGTCCGACCGGAAACATCAGGCGCGGCAACCAGGCGGCATTGAGCCGGTGCAGGAAATAACTTTGATCCTTGCGCTGGTCCAACGCCCGGTGCAACGACCACTGTCCTTCCGCTTGCTGAACGCGGGCATAGTGCCCCGTGGCCACATAGTCCATCCCTCGCTCCTGCGCCAGGGCATGCAGGGATCGCAGCTTCACGCGCTCATTACAACGCACGCAGGGATTCGGAGTGGTGCCTGAGGCATACCCGGCCACGAAGTCATCGATGACGCCTTGCTGAAAGTCCTCGCGGCGGTCAACCACCTCGTAGGGAATGTTCAGGCGCTGG
>JALYPE010000401.1 GCA_030856525.1 Pseudomonadota bacterium
TAGGAGATGTGCAGCAAGTTTGCGTCCATCGAATACGGCGATTTTTTCTTGCCGTGGCGCTCGATCGGGATCGCATGCTTTTCAGCGTAATCCATCAGCTTTTCACGGGACAGCAGATCCCATTCACGCCAAGGTGCAATCACTTTCACGCCCGGCTTCAGCGCGTAGGCGCCCAGCTCGAAACGTACCTGATCGTTGCCTTTGCCTGTTGCGCCGTGGGAAATGGCGTCAGCGCCGGTTTCGTTGGCGATTTCGATCAGGCGTTTGGCGATCAACGGACGAGCGATGGAAGTACCCAGCAGGTACTCGCCTTCATAGACAGTGTTGGCGCGGAACATCGGGAAAACGAAATCGCGGACGAATTCTTCGCGCAAGTCGTCGATGTAGATTTCTTTGACGCCCATGGCCTGAGCCTTGGCGCGGGCCGGTTCGACCTCTTCGCCCTGCCCGAGATCAGCGGTGAAGGTCACCACTTCACAGTTATAAGTATCCTGCAGCCACTTGAGGATCACCGAAGTGTCCAGGCCGCCGGAATACGCCAGAACGACCTTGTTTACGTCCGCCATGCCATCACTCCACGGGGTTCTACGGAAAGCCGTCAAGTCTACCGGTCATGCAGAATAATTTACAGAGGCGCGACAGCTTATGACGACGAAGCGACAGAATGTGTCAATCGCGCGACGATGACCGGCCGGTCAGGAAGTCTTCGCGGTGCTCGCCGATGCGGTGGTTTGCGGCGCAGCAGGTTCGGCGGGAGCAACCCGCGCCAGGTGCACGTTGACCCGGCGGTTTTTAGCCCGGTTGGCCGAACTGGTGTTAGGCACCAGTGGATATCGCTCGCCGTGGAAACGCACGGTGATCTGAGATTCCTGAATGCCGTTGGCCTTGAAAAAGTCCACAACCGCCAGCGCGCGCCGCCGCGACAGGTCGCGATTGGTCAGGCGATTGCCACTGTTGTCGGAGTGACCGTCGAGCTCAACATGGTTGACGGTCGGATCAGCCTTCATGAACTCCAGCATCACTTGTAGCTGCGCCTTGGCCTGGGCGTCAAGGTCATTGCCTTCGCCGGGGAAGCCGATTTGCGCCTGTTTGACCTGCTCGAAATTCTTCGGCAGCAATTTCGCCACGCAACTCTGGTAATCGTTGAATGCCTTGTTGAACCTGACCGGCAGCAGGCGCACTTCCGATACCCGGCCGTCACCCGACGCGCGCCGGATGACCGGGCTGCGTCCATCCATCAAGCCACTGATCAACCGACCCGCCTGCACCTGTGAAGTGTTAAACAGTACGTTGCCGCTGCCAATGTTCACCGAACCGAGATTGATGTCGCCGCGTCCCGGTTGCCACGGTGCCGCTGCCGCCAGCAAGGTTGCCGAGCCGCCTCCGAGCACTGCGTTGTAGGCTTTCAAACGAAACGTCGCCTGCTCGCCGGCACGGCGCACGAACTCGCCCGAACCGAAGTCAGTAATCGGTTGCGTGAGGCGGCATTCGAACTTGTCCCCTTCGACCGTCCACTCAATGCTCTCCAGACGCGTCTGGAAAGTGAGCGCCATCGCGGGAAGGCTGGCAAACACACTGAGCAAGGCTAAATAACGCTGGCGCACGGGAGGCTCCACTGGCTTCTACAACAAAAAGACCGATACAGATGTTTGCGGCATACCTGTTGGATATCGGAAGCTTCCTGCAAAACTTGATAGCGAGTGCCTGCAAGAGTCTTTTCCGGTAGCATTCCCCTCAGTTTGACCCGCCTGGAATCCCCTCATGTCCGACCGCCTGACCCTGCTGCGTCCCGACGACTGGCACATTCATCTTCGCGATGGTGCCGTGTTGACCAATACCGTTGCAGATGTTGCGCGCACTTTTGGCCGCGCCATCATCATGCCCAACCTGGTCCCTCCGGTGCGCAACGCCGCTGAAGCCGACGGCTATCGCCAGCGGATTCTCGCTGCACGTCCGGCCGGCAGCCGTTTCGAACCGCTGATGGTCCTGTACCTCACCGACCGTACCCAGCCCGAAGAAATTCGTGAAGCCAAGGCCAGCGGTTTCGTGCACGCCGCCAAATTGTACCCGGCTGGCGCGACCACCAATTCGGACTCTGGCGTCACCAGCATCGACAAGATTTTCCCTGCGATCGAGGCCATGGCCGAAGTCGGCATGCCGTTGCTGATCCACGGTGAAGTCACCCGTGGCGATGTCGATGTTTTCGATCGCGAAAAGATTTTCATCGATGAGCACATGCGTCGTGTGGTCGAGCGCTTCCCAACGCTCAAGGTAGTGTTTGAACACATCACCACCGCCGATGCCGTGCAGTTCGTTAATGAGGCGCCGGCCAATGTCGGCGCGACCATCACCGCGCACCACTTGCTGTACAACCGGAACCACATGCTGGTGGGCGGTATCCGGCCGCACTTTTATTGCTTGCCGATTCTCAAGCGCAACACGCATCAGGAAGCCCTGCTCGATGCCGCCACCCGTGGCAGCGAGAAGTTTTTCCTCGGCACCGATTCGGCGCCCCACGCTCAGCACGCCAAAGAAGCGGCTTGTGGCTGTGCCGGGTGCTACACCGCCTATGCAGCAATCGAGATGTATGCCGAAGCATTCGAACAGCGCAATTCGCTCGACAAGCTGGAAGCTTTCGCCAGCCTCAACGGCCCGCGTTTCTACGGTTTGCCGGTGAACACCGATCGCATCACCCTGGTCCGTGAAGAGTGGACCGCCCCAACCAGCCTGCCATTTGGCGAGCTGACCGTAATCCCGCTGCGCGCCGGTGAAAAACTGCGCTGGCGCCTGCTGGAGGAACACGCGTGAGTGAAGACCATTTCGACGACGAACAGGACGGTCAAGGCGGCGGAGGTGGTTCACGCCACCCGATGGCCGAGCGTTTCCGTGGGTACCTGCCAGTCGTTGTCGACGTTGAAACCGGCGGTTTCAACTCTGCCACTGACGCTCTGCTGGAAATCGCCGCGACCACGATCGGCATGGACGAGAAAGGGTTCGTGTATCCGGATCACACCTACTTCTTTCGCGTAGAACCGTTCGAAGGCGCCAACGTCGAGGCGGCTGCGCTGGAGTTCACCGGGATCAAGCTCGACCACCCGCTGCGCATGGCGGTGAGTGAAGAAGCGGCGTTGACCGACATCTTCCGTGGCATTCGCAAGGCGCTGAAAGCCAACGGCTGCAAGCGGGCAATTCTGGTTGGACACAACGCCAGCTTCGACCTTGGCTTCCTTAACGCGGCAGTTGCTCGGCTGGACATGAAGCGTAACCCGTTTCATCCGTTTTCCAGCTTCGACACTGCAACACTTGCCGGGCTGGCTTACGGGCAGACCGTATTGGCCAAGGCCTGCCAGGCGGCGGACATCGACTTCGACGGCCGTGAGGCTCACTCCGCTCGCTATGACACCGAGAAGACGGCCGAGCTGTTCTGCGGCATCGTCAATCGCTGGAAGCAAATGGGCGGCTGGGAAGACTTCAACGATTGATGGTTTGGTGTGCGCAGGAGCGAGGTTGCTTGCGATTGGTGTCGAAGATAGCGCTGGTAGCATGACACCACGCGGCGCTCTCAAGTCCATCGCGAGCAAGCTCGCTCCTACAGGTTCAAATCCCGCGCACAAAAAAACCGGCCTTGATGGCCGGTTTTTTTATGCCTCGAACGCGCCTTACAGGGCAGCAGCGTTCTCGGTCAGGTAAGCAGCAACGCCTTCGGTCGAAGCGGTCATGCCTTTGTCGCCTTTTTTCCAGTTGGCAGGGCAGACTTCACCGTGCTCTTCGTGGAATTGCAGAGCGTCGACCAGACGAATCAGCTCTTCGATATTACGGCCCAGCGGCAGGTCGTTGATGATCTGCGAGCGGACAACGCCTTTATCGTCAATCAGGAACGCGCCACGGAAAGCAACGCCGCCTTCGGACTCAACGTCGTAGGCCTTGGCGATTTCGTGCTTCATGTCGGCAGCCATGGTGTAGCGAACTTCGCCAATACCACCATTGTTGACCGGGGTGTTGCGCCAGGCGTTGTGGGCGAAGTGCGAGTCGATCGACACTGCGATCACTTCAACGTTGCGGTGCTTGAAGTCGGACATGCGGTTGTCCAGAGCGATCAGCTCGGACGGGCAAACGAAGGTGAAGTCCAACGGGTAGAAGAACACCAGGCCGTATTTGCCTTTGATGGCCGACGACAGGGTGAAGCTGTCGACGATTTCGCCATTGCCGAGTACGGCCGGTACGGTGAAGTCAGGTGCTTGCTTGCCTACGAGTACGCTCATTGAATATCTCCTGGTATAGAAACGCGAAGTTCCGGGTTTGTGCCAGCCTGCCACCCTCAGGCGACAGCCCTGTGACACCCACCCGCTTCATAAGGACCGGCCATCATACACTGCGTTTTTGAGCTGTCCTCTACGGATTTTCAGATCGGAGGCGGATTAAAAGTACGATGATTCATCAGAACAAACCGTTCGTCAGTGGCTGGGGCATATAACGCGAAGCTTTCAGAAACCACTTTGACAATCATTCTCGTTAACATTAAGATCCATCGCAATTGAGTCACAACCAGCGACGGTTCTCACTTATGTATGTCTGCCTCTGCACTGGCGTCACCGACGGTCAAATCCGCGATGCAATCTATGAAGGTTGCTGCAGCTACAAGGAAGTCCGTCAGGCTACCGGCGTAGCAAGCCAATGTGGTAAATGCGCCTGCCTTGCCAAGGAAGTGGTGCGTGAAACCCTGACCAAAGTGCAGACTGCCCAAGCGGCGATTCCTTTTCCGGCAGAATTTACTGCCGCGTAAATCCCTTGTTTTGAACAACCGGACTTGATGTCCGGTTTTTTTATGTCTGCAAATCAATCGCTTACGCACTAGACGCGGAACACAAACATTCTTATTCCGATTAATTTTCACTTAACTTTCAATAACTTAGGTTTGACACTCTCAAGTACGCGGCTCAAACTCGGTCTTATATACAGCGAATACAGGGCAGGACCCCATCATGAAAGGCGACATTACAGTCATCCAGCATCTCAACAAGATCCTTGCCAATGAGCTGGTCGCGATCAATCAATACTTTCTGCATGCGCGCATGTATGAAGATTGGGGTCTGAACAAGCTCGGCAAGCACGAGTACGCTGAATCCATTGACGAGATGAAGCATGCTGACAAGCTGATCAAGCGCATTCTGTTTCTTGAAGGCCTGCCGAACGTCCAGGATCTGGGCAAGCTGCAGATCGGTGAGCACACTCGGGAGATGCTCGAGTGCGACCTGCGTATCGAACGTACGGGTCACGCGGATCTGAAAGTAGCCATCGCTCATTGCGAAACGGTTGGCGATTTCGGCAGCCGTGAACTGCTTGAAGATATTCTTGAATCCGAAGAAGAACATATCGACTGGCTGGAAACCCAGCTGGGCCTGATCGACAAGATCGGTCTCGAGAATTACCTGCAGTCGCAAATGGGCGAAGAGTAAAGAGCCGGCTACGCGCCGTGTGGAGCTTTGCAGGCGCTGTGTAGCAGCTGTCGAGTGCAACGAGGCTGCGATCCAGGCGACATAACTTATCAAGCTCAATAAAAAGCCCCGCCTTCTTTCCAGAGGCGGGGCTTTTTAGTGGCTGGAAATGAACAGATCGCAGCCTCGTTGCACTCGACA
>JALYPE010000403.1 GCA_030856525.1 Pseudomonadota bacterium
CTCCACCTTCGACCAGCATCGCCTGGCAGGTCGGAATCGGCTTGCCATATCGCGCGCTCAGCTCGGCCGAGCGTGCCGTCAGCTCGCGGGGAAAGTGCAGGCTTTCCAGGGTCATGTGCCCGACCACCTCCGCACTCGCGTAACCGAGCATGTGTTCCGCGCCGGCATTGAACGTGCTGATCACACCGCGTAGATCGGTGGCGATGATTGCCACTTGAGTTGCTGCATCCAGCACCCCGCGTAGTTGCCCGTGGGTGCCGCGCAACTCCTGCTCGCGGGCGTGCAGTTCCTCAGTGCGCTGGGCAACCAGCTTCAGCGCGCGCTGACGCTGACTCACCAACACGTAGAGCAACGCACTCAGCATCAGGCTGAGCAAGCCACCCAGCACTACTACGCTGGTCACCGACGAATGATTGGCTTTCAAGAACGCTTCGCTGGGCTGAATGTCGACCTGGTAATCATGATCGGCAAGGCGCAGCAGCCGGGTCGCTGCCAGATCACTGGGCGCTGCACGGTTCGCGGATTCATAGAGGACTTCATGCTGATCGTCGGTAGAAAGGTCGAGAATGCGCACAGCGAGGTAATCGCGCGTGGCTTCCGGCAATCCATCCGCGAGCAACTGACGCATGCTGATCACGGCCATCACATAACCATAAGGTTTGCTTTCGCCGGCATTGATGACCGGTGCCACCAGCAGTACACCCCGTGCATAAGCGGGCTCGATGCTGACCAGATGCATCGGTTGCGACACCGCCATCTGCCCATGCTGGTCGGCCTGCTCCAGCGTGGCACGGCGCAAAGGTTGCGCGAGCAGGTCGTAGCCCAATGGCGCACCGAGTTTGCTTTGAGTCTGGCTGAACAGCACCGGGACATACTCATCGCGGTTCCCGGCCAGTTGCAGTTGGCCGTTGGCGTCCAGCTCGCGAATGCTGAAGCCGGCCAAGCCTTCCTCGCGCATGCGCCGCTCCAGCCTGGGCCGCTCGGCCTGACTGACGCGCAATGCAAAGGAATACGCCTGAGTGCGGCGCAGCAGCGGCTGGGTGTAGCCGTCGAATTCGTCGCGGTCGACATTGTCGGAATTGATGAAAAATCGGCGCAGGCCATCGAGACGCTGCTGCTGATCATCAAAACGTTCTTCGATACGGCTGTAACGTTCACTGGCGAGCAGTTGGAAACGTTGCCGCAATTGTTGGTGAAACAGATTCAGCGTCGACCAGGCCAGCAATCCGGTGAAAAAACCGCCGATCAGCAATACCAGCAGTGCGACCCGCATGGCCGAAACATCTTCACTGATAAACCCCAGAATCTTCGGGCGCACGGCGTGCAACGACATAGAGGCAACTCATAACGCCAGGTGCCGGAAAAGCCCATTGGCCATGATTGAGTTATAGCTATTAGCCACTAATTTGACCAGCACAGAAATGGCCTGTAGGAGCGTCCACTGGCCGCTCCTACAGTTCATTGCGGTGTTAACGCGCCATTATTTTCCAGGCCCGATGGATCTTGCCGTTGCGGGCGAAATCCGGATCGATGGTCTTGGCCGTGATTTCTTCCACGGCGTAGCGTTCGGTCAGGTTTGGCTCAAGCTCAAATTTGCGGAAGTTGTTGGAGAAGTACAGCACGCCACCCGGCGCCAGACGCGCCATGGCCAGGTCGATCAATTGCACCTGATCGCGTTGCACGTCGAAAATCCCTTCCATGCGCTTGGAGTTGGAGAACGTCGGCGGATCGATGAAAATCAGGTCGAACTCGTCACGGCAGGCGTCCAGCCAGACCATCACATCGCCCTGCTCCAGACGGTTCTTGTCAGAGAAACCGTTCAACGACAGGTTGCGTCGCGCCCAGTCCAGGTAGGTTTTCGACAGGTCGACACTGGTGGTACTGCGCGCGCCACCCTTGGCGGCATGAACGCTGGCAGTCGCAGTGTAGCTATACAGATTGAGGAAGCGCTTGCCCTCTGCTTCCTTCTGAATCCGCAAGCGCATTGGCCGGTGATCGAGGAACAGGCCGGTGTCAAGGTAATCGGTGAGGTTAACCAGCAGCTTGACGCCACCTTCGTTGACCTCGACAAATTTGCCTTGGGCTGCCTGTCGCTCGTACTGCTTGGTGCCGCTTTGACGCTCGCGGCGCTTGACCACCACGCGGCTCTTGTCGATGTTCAACGCCTGCGGGATCGCGGCCAGGGCATCGAACATGCGCGCCGAGGCTTTTTCCGGATCAATGGATTTTGGCGCTGCGTATTCCTGGACGTGGACCCAATCGTGGTACAGGTCGATGGCCATCGAGTATTCAGGCATGTCGGCATCGTAGATGCGATAGCAATCGATGCCTTCACGCTTGACCCACTTGCCCAGCGCCTTGAGATTTTTCTGCAAACGGTTGGCGAACATTTGCCCGCCTTCGCTCAAGCGCGGTTGCTCGATCACCACCGGGGCCGGTTTGATCGGGTTGCCGTTCTTGTTGTACTTCTCGTATTTGCCTGGCGCCACGTCGTTGTCAGCGACTTCGACTTCGGCCTGCTCACGCTCGACCTGACGCTGTTCCGGGGTGCGACGCTCACCAGTGACAAACTGATCCGGAGTGACTTTGATCAGCAACAATTTGCACGGCAGCGCGCCGTTCCAGAACGAATACTGTTTGTGACTGCGGATGCCCATCCGCTTGCCCAGGTCCGGCGCGCCGGTGAAAACGGCGGCTTCCCAGTTAAGGCAAGCCTGACGCAGACGTTCGCCGAGGTTCTGGTAGAGGTAAAGCAAACTAGCCTCGTCGCCCAGACGCTCGCCGTAAGGCGGGTTGCAGATGACCAGACCTTTTTGATTCTGGTCCGGACGCGGTTCAAAAGTGCCGACCTCGCCCTGGTAGATCTTGATCCACTCGCTCAGGCCGGCACGTTCGACGTTGTTCCGACCGGGTTGAATCAGACGCGGATCAGCTTCGTAGCCACGAATCCACAGCGGTGGCCTGGCCAGACCGGCGGCGGCGCGCTCGGTGGCTTCTTCATGCAGTTTTTTCCACAATGCCGGGACGTGGCCCAGCCAGGCGGTAAAGCCCCATTGCTCGCGACGCAGGTTCGGCGCCATGTCGGCGGCGATCATTGCAGCTTCGACCAGGAACGTGCCGACACCGCACATCGGGTCAGCCAGCGCGCCACCGTCGGCCGCAATGCGCGGCCAGCCCGAACGAATCAAAATCGCGGCCGCGAGGTTTTCCTTCAACGGCGCAGCACCCTGCTGCAGACGATAACCGCGCTGGTGCAGGCTGTGGCCGGACAGGTCGAGAGACAGAATGGCTTCGCCACGGTCCAGACGCAGATGAATGCGCAGGTCCGGGTTGAGTTTGTCGATGGAAGGACGGTCGCCTTGCGGCGTACGCAGTTTGTCGACGATCGCGTCTTTGACTTTCAAGGCGCCAAAGTGCGTGTTGTCGATGCCCGAGCCGTGGCCGCTGAACTCAACGGCCAACGTGCCATCGTTGAGCATGTGGTCTTGCCACTCGATGTCGAGCACGCCGTGGTACAGGTCTTCGGCGTCCTTCATCGGGAAACGCTTGAGCACCAGCAGCACCCGGTTCGCCAGACGCGACCACAGGCACAGACGATAAGCAGTTTCCATGGTGGCCATGCCGCGCACGGCAGAGGTGTGCTCACGCGCTTCTTCAAGGCCAAGCCCGACGGCTTCCTCGATGAGCAGGCCTTCAAGGCCTTTGGGGCAAGTGAGGAAGAGTTCGAAACGATCGGACATGGTGATTCCAGAGCCTTTGGCTAAGTGGACCGGCAACGCATTGCCGGCCCGGTTTTCAATCAGGCGCTTTTCTTGAAGAGCGCCCGCGTGGCACGAAGGTGTGCCGTCCCACCCGTGCTGCTCGGGTCAAATGAGCTTAGATGCACGGGCAGATAAAAAGCGTGAAGCAACATAATGTAATAAGGCGACCCTTCGTCGAATAATGCCCGCAGCAACAAGAGCGATTCTCGTTAAAGGATTAAACCTGTCATTTAGCTTGGGGGCCGATCATACCGGGGTTTGGTCAATAAACCTGCACCGAACATCATGTTACTTATGGCCATAGCACCTTAATGGTTACGTGCTTATGACAAAACGATCATTCCATCTGTGTGACTCATTGGTTAGAACTCACCACAGGTTGACGTCGCAACGGCGTCAACACCTTGGCTCGCGACGCCGGCAGCGAGCCCCCAACGGCAGAGATTTTCTGCCAGACCTCAATTCGAGGTCAACGCGATAAATACAGTCAACAAGTGAGGGCAACACCCTATGAGAAGACTTAAGCGTGATCCGTTGGAAAGAGCATTTTTGCGCGGATATCAATATGGCGTTGGTGGCAAATCCCGTGAGCTTTGCCCATTTACTCTACCGTCGGTACGTCAAGCCTGGATTAACGGCTGGCGAGAAGGACGCGGCGACAACTGGGACGGTATGACCGGCACTGCGGGAATCCACAGACTCAACGAACTTCACGCCGTCGGCTGACACAGGGCTTAACACTCCGACACGACAATCTGATTACGTAACGACTTACCACGCACGCCCCATCCGGGCGGCGGGCTTCGGCCCAGGGGCTCCTTCGAGGAGCCCTTTTTTATGGGCTTGAAACCCCTGCGCAGCAGCAGCTTCAGGGCTGCTTTGCAGTCCCACGCGGGGCAAGCCCGCTCGCCGCAATGG
>JALYPE010000430.1 GCA_030856525.1 Pseudomonadota bacterium
CCGCGCGGCTTGGGCCACGGGTGTTGCGCACCGAAACCGCGCCGGTAGTGGCGTTGGCGGTGGCTCAGCAGTTATGGGGCGATTTCTAGGGCCTGTGGCGAGGGGTTTAGTGAACGTCGCACCGCCACGTTGGACTGCGCAGCAGTCCACGGGGATAAATCCCCTCGCCACAATAAATCCCCTCGCCACAGGGTTACAGCACGTAAAACATTATCGCCACAAAGTGCAGTGCACTCCCCGCGATGACGAACAAATGCCAGATCCCGTGCGCATGCCGCAACCGGTGATCCAGGGCAAAAAAGATGATTCCCACCGTGTACAAAATACCGCCCGACGCCAGCCAGGCAAAACCGGTGCTGCCCAGCGCCGCCAGCAGCGGCTTGACGGCGATCAACACGATCCAGCCCATGACCGCGTAAATCACGATCGACAGAATCCGCGCCTCCGAGCGCGGCTTGATTTCCTGCAGGATGCCGATCAGCGCCAGTCCCCAGACAATCCCGAACAGCGTCCAGCCCCACGGCCCGCGCAAGGTCACCAGACAGAACGGCGTGTAACTGCCAGCAATCAACAGATAGATCGAGAAGTGATCAACCTTCTGCATGATCGCTTTTTTGCGCCCGCGCACGCTGTGGTAAACGGTCGATGCGCTGTAGAGCACCATCAAGGTAAAACCGTAAATCGCCACACTGACGATCTTCCACGGGCTGCCATCCATGCTGGCAACCACCAGCATCCACACCACCCCGACCGTCGCCGCCACCGCCCCGACCAAATGCGTCCAGGCGTTCAATTTTTCCCCGTGATACATGTATTGCTTCCCTCGACATTCATTACAACAGCGCGCAAGGCTCAGGCTTTACCGTTAAAAGCGCAATGTTTCAGACCCATCTCTCCCGGAATATTGAAGCGGCTGATAAGCATTCGCGGCACTGTCATCAGGTTGACGCCGTCCCACGCAACAGTGCGGGAACATCAAGCGGGACGGCGTCCGTCAGATCAACCCGGCACTCAACAGCAATGCCTCCAGCGCCAGCAAATCCGGGACCTTTGCCACTTGCTCGCCGACCTGCACCGCAGCCTGCTCCAGCGCGCACAGTGGCACATCCACATAGCTCAACTGGCTGTCGAGCTTGTACGACCGAGGAATGCCCTGCACCAGCAATGCGATGAACTTCAGGTCCGGGCGCCCGCCAAGCGCATTGAGGATGACGATCCGCGCGCGTTCGCCGATGACGATCTTGCTGCCGCAGGCTGATTCGAAACTGAGTAGCGGAATCTGCCGATTGCGCCACGTTACCCGCCCCAGGTACCACGGCGGCGTATCGAGATCGAATGCCGCAGGCTGATAGTCGATCAACTCGGCGACGGCCACGTTGGGCACGATCAGGTTGCGGTCTGACAAGGGCAATAACAACCCGGTCAGTTGGCTGGAGCGATGTTCAAGCATGGGACTTGCTCCACAAGGCAATGCTTTCGAGCAGCACCGATTCCTGATACGGCTTGCCGAGGTAATCGTTGACGCCGATGGCCATGGCGCGGTCGCGGTGTTTTTGCCCGGTGCGCGAAGTGATCATGATGATCGGCAGATGCTGCAAGCGCTCGTCGGCGCGTACTTGCGTGGCCACTTCAAAACCGTCCATGCGCGGCATTTCGATGTCCAGCAGCATCAGGTCCGGCAGGTGCTCTTCAAGCAACAGCATGGCGTCGACGCCGTCTTTGGCGGTCAGCACGTTCATGCCGTGGCGTTCGAGCAAACGGCTGGTGACCTTGCGCACCGTGACCGAGTCGTCGACCACCAGCACCAGCAATGGCTTGTGCGCTTCGACCTCGACGTCGTGAGCCTGCGGCCGTTGCGGCAGCCGCGCCTGCATTGCCCGGATCGGCGCCAGCAGGTCGAGAATCAGAACCACCCGGCCATCGCCCAGGATCGTGGCCCCGGACAAACCTTGCACCGCCGCAAACTGAGGGCCCAGACTCTTCACCACAATCTCGCGGGTGCCGGCCATTGCGTCGACCTGCACGGCAATGTGGCGCTCGTTGCACTGCACCAGCAACACCGGCAACGGCTGGCTCTGGCCTGACAGTTTCGGGCGCGTCGTGGTTTTCAGCAACTCACCCAAATAGCACAACTCATAGTGCTGGCCGGCGTATTGGTAAGCCGGTGGATCGAGCCGGTAATGCCCTTCCAGTTCGTTGGGCAGTACCCGCACGATACCGTCGATGGTGTTCAGCGGGATCGCGTATTGATCCTCAGCGCATTGCACCATCAGCGCTCGGTTGACCGACACGGTAAACGGCAGGCGGATGCGAAAGTGCACGCCCTGCCCCGGCACCGAGTCAATGCTCATGCTGCCACCGAGTTGCCGCACCTCTTCATGGACGACGTCCATACCCACGCCGCGACCGGAAATCTGAGTGATTTTCTCTGCGGTGGAAAAGCCCGGTCGCAGGATGAACTGCAGCACGTCGCGATCACTGATGTCGCTGTCAGGCTGGAGCAAACCGCGCTTGATCGCCTTGCGCCGCACCGCGTCCAGCGGCACGCCGGCACCGTCGTCGCGAATGTCGAAAATGATGTCGCCGCCTTCGCGCAACAGGTCCAGCGTGATCCGGCCCTGAGCCGGTTTCCCCGCGGCCACCCGCACATCGGCGGCTTCCAGGCCATGATCGACGGCGTTGCGCAGCATGTGTTCCAGCGGCGCGGCCATGCGCTCGAGCACATTGCGGTCCATCTCGCCCTCAGCGTTGCCGACGACAAATGCAACGTCCTTGCCCAGTTCGCTGGAGACCTGGCGGACGATCCGTTTCAAACGCGGCAGCATCCGCTCGAACGGCACCATCCGCGTGCGCATCAAGCCTTCCTGTAACTCGGTATTGATACGGCCCTGTTGTTGCAGCAGGTTTTCCGCATCCTGATTGCGGCGGTCGAGGGTTTCCTTAAGGTCGAGCAAGTCAGAGGCGGATTCAAACAACGCGCGGGACAATTGCTGCAATTGCGAATGGCGGTCCATTTCCAGCGGATCGAATTCCTCGTAGCCCGAACGTTCGGCATCGGCGTGCTGGCGGCTGAGAATGCGCCCTTGAGTTTCCGTGTCGAGCCTGCGCAGTTGATCACGCATGCGCTCGATGGTGGTTTCCATTTCGCTGAGGGCCACTCGCGCATCGTTAACCTGTTGTTCGATGCGGCCACGGAAGATCGAGGTTTCCCCAGCGAGATTGACCAGATCATCGAGCAGTTCTGCGGAGACCTTGACCATGTCCGCGCCGGCATCGGCGGGTGGAGAAAGGGGTTCCACTTTCGGCGCTGCAAGTGGCGCCAGTGGCGCGGCAACTTGCGGCTCAGCCGGGTGGCTGAAATTCCTGATCGCCTCGATCAACGAGTCCGCTGGCAGCGGCGGTTGCTCGGCTCGTACCGCGTCGAGCATTTGCGCCAGGCGGTCGTGGCAGCTCTGCAACAGCGCAAGTAACGCCGGTGACGGTTGCAGGCTTCCGGCAGACAGGCCTTCGTAGAGAAATTCCAGCTCATGCGCGAGGTCGCCAATTGGCACGATTTCGACCATCCGCGCGCCGCCCTTGAGCGTATGCAGATCGCGCAGCAGGGTTTCGATTTCCTGTCGACTGGACGGCTCGGCCTGCCAGCGCAACAGTGCGGCGCCGGAGTTTTCGATGATGTCGAAACCTTCCTCGAGGAAGATCTCGAGCAGCTCCGGGTCATGCCCGGGCGAGTCATCGGTGCCGGCCGGCTCGGCAGTTTCTGCGGTGATGATGTTGCCCTGACGAAATTCGCGGATCGCCTCGATCAGCTCGCGCTGGTCAGCCATGGGCGCCTGGCTCTGCAACTGCTCCAGCAGCTGCGCGAGCCGGTCATGGCTGTGCTGCAGCAGTTGTGCCAAGGCTTCGCTGTGGTTGTAGCGGCGATCGACAAGTCCTTCGTAAAGGCTTTCCAGCTCATGGGCGAGATCACCGACCGGCTCGACCTCGGCCATCCGCGCACCGCCCTTGAGGGTGTGCAAATCCCGCTGCAACGACAACAACGGCGCGGCATTCTCCGGGTCGCCGAGCCAGCGCTGCAAAGCCTGGCCAGCACTCTCGAGAATATCTACTGCTTCTTCAAGGAAGATCGAGACGATCTCGTCGTCCAGACTGTCAACACGTTCCTCTGTAGGAGCCGGCGGGCTGGCGATGGACTTGTAGGCGCCCTGTTTTTCCAGTGAAGACGCGTCATCGTGATCGTCCATCGCCAGCAAGTCGGATCGCCGCACCGCATCTCCCACAGCACTATGCGCCAGTTCGGCGGTGGCGCTGCCCAGTTCGCGAATGCTCAGGGTGCGGCTGCCGTCGCTGCGAATCAGGCCCGTCGCCGAGGGATCAAGGCCCTCATCGAGCAGTTCGCGCAGCGCTCGCGTGCGTTGCGGTTGCGCGCTCACTTCCTGGCCGGCGGCCAGCTGATCGAGCATGTTGATCAGCGCCTCGTGGGCGCTTTGAGCTTCATGAAAAAACCGCTCGCTGACCGCCAGGCTGCTTTCTTCGACCGCGCCATACAGGTCGAGCAAGGCTTCACAGAGTTCGTCCACCGGCTGCAGATCCGCCAGGTGCGCGCCTTCGCCGAGGGTGGTCAGTTCGTCCAGCAACGCGCTCAATTCCTGGCGCTCGCCGGGATGCTGCTGCCAGCGCTGCAACAGACTTTCGGCGTCGAGCAGAATGTCCATGCCCTGGGCCAGGAAATTGTTGATCAACTGCGGGTCGCGTTTGGTCCGCAGCGCGCTGCTTGGCGCGCGCAGATGGGTTTCCAGGCGCGCATCGAGCAATGCCTGAGTCCGCGCAATCAAGGACGTGGCGCCGGGGATCTCGGCCAGCGGATCGACCTTGAGCTGGCGCAGCCCGACACGGAACACACCCTCGGCTTCCAGCAGTAATTCGACCTCATCGAGGTCAAGGGCAATCAGGTGCGCCTTGTACTCGCGGGCCAGTTGGTCCAGCGGCGTTGCCAGTTCGGCGATTGGCAGCACGCCGGCCATCGAGGCACTGCCCTTGAGCGTGTGCAAGGCGCGCTGCAATTCATCGCTGGCCTGCAACGGCAGATGCTCGGCGGCCTGATCGAGAAAACGGTTAAGACTGGCCAAATGCGTTTCGGCCTCGTTGCGGAAGATCTCCAGCAGCAGCGGATCGAGGGCGGCGACATCCTGTACGTCCTCGTCGGCCAGCGGCTGATGCCCCTTGGCAAGCGCGTGGGCGCGGGCGGCCAATTGATCGACATCGTTGCGCTGGCGCTGAGCGTTGGCGGCAAAATCCGCGACCAGCTGCGGCAACCGATCAAGCACATCGGCCAGCAGTTGTTGCACGGCGGGCCCAGGCGGAACACTGTTTTCAAGCACACGATTGAGCAGGTTTTCCACGGCCCAGGCCAACTCGCCGAGCACCAGCGCCCGCACCATTCGGCCGCTGCCCTTGAGTGTGTGGAACGCCCGGCGCAATTCGATCAGCGCGGGCTTGTCGTCAAGGCTGGCAGCCCAGCGCGGCAAGTATTCGCGAATAGCCTCCAGCACTTCGTCGGTTTCTTCGAGGAAGACTTCGCGCAACTCATCATCCACGGGCGCTTCGTCGATGGGCGGCGGCAACAGGCTGCCCGGCGTGTTCAGCGCCGGCGGGTTGAGCGTCGACACGGGGCTGGCGAGCATTTGCGCCAAGGTCTGCACAACCTCGGGATCGTCCAGTTCCTGCTGCTCCTGCATCACCAGCGCTTCACTCGGGCTGAGCACATCCTCAAGCACCGGCACATTGTGTTCCCTGGGAAAATAGCCCAGCGCTGCCAGGCTGTTTTCGGCGACGTCGAGCAGTTGATCACCCGCGGCTTCGGGGTCGTCGCTGAGGCGCTCAAGGTAATATTCAAGACTGGAGATGGCGTCTGCCAGGCTGTCGAGTTGCTCCCAGCCGGGTTGATCCAGTTCGAGCAGAAGATGCTCGCGGATGAAATGGTTGCAGGTCTCGATCAGGCTCGCCGCACGGCTTAACGGGATCATCGCCAGCGCGCCACGCACTTGAGTGAACAAGGCCGGTAATGGCTGCAGCGGCTGCGGGTCCCAGTCTGCGTCGATGTACTCGACGATCATGTCCTTGGCCTGCTGCAAACAGATGCGCGCTTCCTTGATCACGATCTGATGGATCTGCGTCAGGTCAGTGGTGGGCAGGCGGCTTTCTTCCTGGCTCTCCGGCTCGACGGTGCCGACCATGCCGGACAACGTCGCCTCGACGTAAAGCAAGGCGCCGGCGACGTCCATCAGGATCGCATCGTTGGGTGCGCGCTGGCCTTGGGCCAGGCTCAGGACCACGGCCAGTTGATCGATGATGACTTTGCGGGGCTGGCCGAAACCGAGCACCGCCAGGGTGTCGGCGATCTGCCGCAGTGGCGCGAGCAGACAGTCGAGGTCCGACGCATGCTGACGGTCGCTGCGCACGAACAGGTCGAGGCGTTCCTTGACCCGCACCAGTTCTTCGCACAGGGCCGCAAGCACCGAGCGCATGGCATCGCGGTCGGGCCCGGCGAGCCGCGCGCGTTCTTCGTCGACCATTGCGCTGTCAGGCAGCGCATCGTCCAGTGCATAGCGATCTTTCATGGTCAGCATCTGCCCGGTGGGGTGTTCGGCTTTGGCAATATAAAACAGCAAGCTCTTGAGCAGCTCCGGCGGTGCCGGTTGATTGATGCCGCGCATACCCTGTTCGAGCAGGCGCTTGAGTTCTTTGTCGGCGTCCTTGAACAGGCTGCGCAAGGCCGGACTGTTGGCGATCGAGCCGCCGCGCATGCCTTCGACGAGCGCCTTCGCCACTTGCCACAGCGGGCTCAATGGCGCGTTGGCACACAGGGCTTCGAGGCGTGAGAATACTTTGCTCAGATAACCGAGATGAGTGTCGCTATCCTGTTCGCGGAGCAATCCGACGAGCGCCATCTGCAACATCTGGCGCAACTTGCGTAACACGCTTGGCAGATCCGCCGGCTCCAGTAGCGCCAGCGATTCTTCATCCAGGGGCGGCACGTCCGGCAATTGTGGTGTGAACAGGCTGGTCTCCGACAGCAGGTTGTCGCCGCGAGCGCTGCGCAAATCGTTGATCAGTGGCAGGACCACTAGCGGCAAATCGCGGCGTGCGCCTTGCACGCGGTCAAGGTAAATCGGCAGTTGCCCCAACGCCTGCATCAACAGGTGAATGGCTTCGTCGCGGTGACTGACCCGGTTGCCCAGCAGGGCGCGAGTCAGGTGCTCCATTTCTTCGGCGAGCAGCGCCGCGCCGTAAAACTCGACCATCTGCAGAGCGCCGTGGACCTGATGAACGCACGCCAGACACTCATCAAGTGCATGCGTCGCCTGGGGGTCATCCAGCAGCGTTTCGATCGCTTGATGAGCGACTTTCAGCGTTTCGGCAATCTCGCCTTTGACCCACTCGAGGGCCACATAGTCGTGCCGATCACCCATAACTGCTCCACATCACTGCTCTATTCGAGAAAACCTGCGCCTGCAGTCGCTTCACGCTTTGTCTGCGACCGGCAACGTGAAACCAGACACCGACCGCCGCAGCTCGCTGGCCATCTTCGCCAGATTACCAATGCTTTCAGCCGTGGCGGTGGAGCCCGACGAAGTCTGCGTGGTTATCTGCTGGATCACGTTCATCGTCAGGGAAATTTGACCCGCCGACGACGTCTGTTGTTGCGCTGCGTTGGAGATACTCTGGATCAACGCCGCGAGGGTTTTCGACACGCCTTCGATTTCTTCCAGGGCCACTCCTGCATCCTGCGCCAGACGCGCGCCGCGCACCACTTCAGTGGTGGTCTGCTCCATGGAAATGACCGCTTCGTTGGTGTCGGTCTGGATCGCACGCACAAGCGTTTCGATCTGCCGCGTGGCGGCGGATGAGCGCTCGGCCAGGCGCTGAACTTCATCGGCTACCACCGCAAAACCACGTCCGGCATCACCGGCCATGGATGCCTGAATCGCGGCGTTGAGGGCGAGGATGTTGGTCTGGTCGGCAATGTCATCGATCAGGCTGACGATGTCGCCGATTTCCTGCGAAGACTCGCCGAGGCGCTTGATCCGTTTGGCCGTGTCCTGGATCTGTTCGCGAATGTTGTCCATGCCATGAATGGTGTTGTGCACCACTTCGTTGCCTTTGTTGGCGATCTCCACTGAACGCTCGGCCACTGCTGAAGACTCGGCCGCGTTTGCCGAGACCTGGTCGATGGAGTGCACCATGTCGTTGATCGCCGTAGAGGCATCGGAAATCTGCTGCGCCTGGTGCTCGGAGGCCTGCGCCAGGTGCATGGCGGTCGCCTGGGTTTCCTGCACGGCGGCGGCGACCTGGCCTGCGGTCAGGTTGATCGTCGCGACCAGGTCGCGCAGTTGATCCACGGAATAGTTGATGGAGTCGGCGATGGTCCCGGTGAAGTCTTCGGTCACCGAGGCCGTGACGGTCAGGTCGCCGTCGGCGAGGTCTTCGATTTCATCCAGCAAGCGCATGATCGCGTTCTGGTTGCGCTCGTTCTTCTCGGCGGTTTCACGCAATTGCCGGTTCGTCTCGCGCACCATGACCAGACCGATGAGGATGATCGAAGCCAGTGCCAGCAAGCCCAATACGTAGCCGCCGATGGTGTCCAGATCGCGCCCGTCGGCAAGATTTTCAAAGCCTGTGGCCAGGTGGGAAGCTTCATCGAGCAGGGTTTGCGAGAGGCTGAAAATGTTGGTGGCCGATTCGCGAACCTTGAACAGCTCCGGCGACGTTTCGAGGATTTCATCCACAGAGCCGGAGACGAATTCAAACAGCTCGGAAATCTCGACCAGTCGGGCGCGGGCTTCGCGGTCTTCGACCTGGCTGACTTTCAAGGCCGGATTGCCCTGCAACATGCCGTTGAGCACCTGACCAAACCGCGCAGCATCTCGCCCGAAGGCATCGGCGGCCTGTTGCGAGTTTTCATCGCCTGACAACACGGTGTTCACCGCGCCGAGGATCCGCTCGGCCAGCAGCGACTGACGCTGGGCCATGGCCACCTGCGCAGACGGCGCGCCGCGTTGCAGAAGGGTTTCCACGACTTTCTCGTACTCGACCTGCAATTGCGGCACCGTCTCGGCGAGTGTCGCGGCGACTTGATGCAGGGACAAGACCGTCTGTTCGTTGGAGAGAATCGCGTCGGTGTTTTTCAGCAGGCGCTCCCAGTCCATTTGCACCGCACGCATTTCCGGGCGCACGGTGGACGGCGCTGGCGGCAAGCCGGTAGCCGGGTCGCCTTTCTTCAGATACCCCCAGCGCCGGGCAAAATCATTGCGCGCATCGCTGAGCAACTTGAACGCGGCGGCCTTGCCGGCGGCAGCTTCGGTGGCATTTTTGGCAATGCGCTGGGACAGCACGCGCAGTTCACCGGCGTGCCCGATGTACTGCTTGTCGTACGTCGCCTGGGTGTTGAGGTGAGCAAAGTTGGCGAACAGCAGCATGATGAACACGATCAGTGCGATGAACAGCACGACAATCTGCGAACGACTGCGCGAACCTTCCGGCTTGCCTGTTTTTGTGGTTGTCATTGGTCCTCGCCTGAACAGCTGATTTGGCTGTGAGCGCCAAACACACGCCACTTGCACGATCTTTTGTAGCAGCTGCCGAAGGCTGCGTCCGGCTGCGAACCAGTCACAAAACTCGCGCCGCGTTATTTCTGGAAACCGTAGTGCCTGCCCCTGCGAGGGCTTCGCCCTCGAACGCAGCCTTCGGCAGTTGCTACATAAAACGATGCGTGTGTGCTCAAATCGCTACCTGCATAAAGCCTTGCGACTGCACCAACGCAAACGGGCTGAATACCTGCCAGGTCTGCTCGCGCTGGAATCTGCCGCTGATAAACGCCGACATCGGCCCGTGCAGGTCATCCATCAACACCGGCTCCAGCGTGTCCCGGGCAAAGTGTTGGAGACCGAACACTTCATCGACCAGCAACCCGGCGAACACCTCGTTATGCTCCACCACCAACACGCGCCGTTGTTTACGCGACGACGACAGTTCCTGACCGACAAACGCGCACAGATCCATGATCGGCAACAACCGCCCGCGCAGGTTCGCCACGCCTTTGACCCAAGGCTTTACCCCGGGCAGTAGGGTGAGTCCAGGTTCATGCAGCACTTCGCCGATCTCGCCCATGGGGGCGACGTACCCGTGTTCCCCGAGGCGAAAACCGATGCCGCTCCAGCGGTCTTGTCTACCCGGCTGGGACGGCAAATCCGCCGCCAGCAAGCGACAACGCTGATCGATCTGCAGCAGCAGTTCGAACGCGGTCAGCGATTCGCTCATGGCCGGCTGATCAAGCGGCCAGCACTTTGTTCAGGGTGGCGATCAGGGTTTCTTCATCGACCGGTTTGGTCAGGTAATCCTTGGCGCCCTGGCGAGTGCCCCAGACCTTGTCGGTGTCCTGATCCTTGGTGGTGATGATGATCACCGGGATGTGCCCGGTTTCCGGGTCTTTGGTCAGCTGACGCGTGGCCTGGAAACCGTTGAGGCCGGGCATGACGATGTCCATCAGCACCGCGTCGGGTTTTTCCTGGCGAGCCAGGGCCACGCCGTCGGCGCCATTTTCCGCTTTCAACACTTCATGACCGTGCTTTTCCAGCATGCCAGTCAGTTTGTACATTTCGGTCGGCGAATCATCGACGATCAGAATACGAGCCATGGTTTTCCCCATTTTTCTTGTCGACGCCCGGCCCGCTGGCCGAGCGTCATGATGCGTGTCCTACTGCGGCAGAACGGCGGCGAAGCCCGGTACATGGGCCTGTATCGCGTTCAGCAGTTCATCCTTGCTGAACGGCTTGGTCAAAAACTGATCGGAGCCGACGATGCGCCCCTTGGCCTTGTCGAACAGCCCGTCCTTGGACGACAGCATAATCACTGGCGTCGACTTGAAGGCGCTGTTGTTCTTGATCAACGCGCAGGTCTGATAGCCATCCAGGCGCGGCATCATGATGTCGACAAAGATGATCCCGGGATGATGATCGGCAATCTTCGCCAGCGCATCGAAACCGTCAATGGCCGTGATCACTTCACACCCCACATTCTTCAAAAGCGTTTCAGCGGTGCGGCGAATCGTCTTTGAATCGTCGATCACCATGACCTTCAAGGCGCTGGAATGCTGTTCCATAAATGCTCTACCGTCGCCTTTTGCGAATCACTATGTCCGTTTGCCGGTTACCGGCGGCCCAAAACCCTTGATGTTCAAGGGCCAGCACTGCATCGCAGCCTTTTTAGCACAGTCTCCAGAACCAATCTATCGACTGACCGTCACAGTGGTTTTTCCTTGACCGGGAACACACTCAGCGCCACTCTGACGCCACTTTTATACGGTCCTTTGGCCTGATCTTCTGTAGGAGCAAGCTTGCTCGCGATGGTCGCCAACGGTGACGCGTCCTGGCAGGTTAAACGCGGTGTTTTGCAGTCCATCGCGAGCAGGCTCGCTCCCACAGGGATCGGCACAGGCCTCATCTATTTTCAGAGGAGTTACCCATGAGCGTTCGCGTCGGGATTGTCATGGACCCTATCGCCAGCATCTCCTATAAAAAGGATAGCTCGCTGGCCATGCTACTGGCTGCGCAGAAGCGCGGCTGGGAACTGTTCTATATGGAACAG
>JALYPE010000450.1 GCA_030856525.1 Pseudomonadota bacterium
TTCGCGAGCAAGCCCGCTCCCACATTGATAGTGCGCAATCTTCCAAAATCCAATTGACACTCAATCGTATGATGATTAGCGTGGACACCCATCGCGAGCGGCTTTGTGCCGTTCTGTCATCGAGGTGCCCATGTCCAGCAGTTTTCATGCATCGACGGTCGACTGGCTGGGTTGCTGGATTGCAGCAGGCCAGGTAAAGCCCGGTGAAACCATCAAGGTTGAAGCCGCTCTCGGCGAACAACTGGGTGTCAGCCGAACGGTCATCCGCGAGGCCATAAAAACGCTGGTCGCCAAAGGCATGCTCGAAGTCGGGCCAAAAGTCGGCACCCGGGTGTTGCCGGTTCGGCGCTGGAACCTGTTTGATCCGCAAGTCGTTGGCTGGCTGTCTCGCAGCGGTTTGCCGGAAAATTTCGTCGACGATCTGCTCGACCTGCGCCGCACCATCGAACCGATGGCCGTACGCTGGGCCTGCGAACGCGCAACGGTGGAGCAAGTGCAAGCGGTGCTGCAGGCGTATAACGCGCTGGAGCGTGCCGTGGAAAGCGGCGCCGATTACAACCGCGCCGACCAGGTCTTTCACGAGTGCATCCTCGCGGCCAGCCACAATCAATTCATCGAACAAATGGTCCCGGCCTTGGGCGCATTGCTGGCAGTGTCGTTCGAAGTCTCTGCGGCGGATCCGGATGAACTGCGCCGCACGCTGCCGATCCACAAGGACATGGCCGACGCCATCGCTGCGCGGGATGCGGCGCGGGGTGTGTGGGCGTGCATGACGCTGATCGACAATGCGGACCTGGCCATCAAACGTTACTACCCGAAAGTCATGGCCGATAAAAAGGCCGGCTGACAACCTGGAATCCAGAACAAGGCAGGAGGTTTCATGGAGTGGACCGCAGTGACCCAGCACCGGGCGCACCTTGGCGAGGGCCCTTTTTGGGACGCGCCGACTCAAGCACTCTACTGGGTCGATATCGCCGGCAAGCAGGCGCTGCGGCTTATCGGCTCCAACGTGCAAATCTGGCAGATGCCGGAGCATGTTTCAGCGTTCATCCCCTGCGATAGCGGCGATGCGCTGGTGACACTGAGCAGTGGTGTTTATCGCCTGGATCTCGATTCGCCGGGCCTGGAACCGCGCCTGACGCTGCTTTGCGTCGCAGATCCGAACCCCGCGAACCGCGCCAACGAAGCCCGCTGCGATGTACTTGGCCGGCTGTGGCTCGGCACCATGCAAAACAACATCGGTGACAACCGCGAAGACCTGCCGATCGTGCAGCGTTCAGGTGGTCTGTTCCGCATTGATCAGGATGGCCGAGTCACACCGCTGCTGCGGGGGCTGGGCATTCCAAACACATTGCTCTGGAGCGAGGACGGCACCGCGTTGCATTTCGCCGACAGCATGGACGAGACGCTCTACCGGCATTTCATTAACGCCGACGGCAGCCTCGACGCCGCGCAAGTCTGGTTCGGCCCGCACGAGCGTGGCGGGCCCGACGGCTCGGCGATGGATGCTGAAGGTTTTATCTGGAACGCGCGCTGGGACGGCAGTTGCCTTCTCAGACTGACGCCGGAAGGCGCTGTCGACCGCGTTATCGAATTGCCCGTTAGTCGCCCGACCAGTTGCGTTTTCGGCGACGACGACCTGAAAACCTTATACATCACGAGTGCTGCCAGCCCGCTTGATCACCCATTGGACGGTGCGTTGTTGTCCATCCGCGTCGACGTCGCAGGAAAAGTCTGTCACCGATTTGCGGGTTGAATCCCAAAATATGGGATGTAAAATTATATATTGAGATTATTTGACGGTCGGGTTTATAGTCGGCGTCATCAGTTACACGCACTCACACTTAAAAAAACAAAACAGGTGAAGTGATGCAGCGATTTTCCATACAGCTATTCGGCCGGACATCGACAGATGCCCGGTTTTTGTCGTGCCTGAAAGGAATGCTGAGCCATGGCTGAGCGTCTTTCGCTGCCGCCGGTGCCCGACCCGCCGCAGGGCGCGCGCCTGAAAAACAAGGTCGTGCTGGTGACCGGCGCTGCTCAAGGTATCGGTGAAGCCATCGTCGCAGCCTGTGTCCATCAGCAGGCGAACCTAGTCATCAGCGATATCCAGGGCGACAAAGTCGAGCGCCTTGCACAGCGCTGGCGTGACGCAGGTTTCAACGTTCATGCGATCACGGCTGACGTTTCGAGCCAGCAAGACTTGAACGCCATGGCCGACCTGGCGCTCGAGCGACATGGCCGGATCGACGTGCTGGTCAATTGCGCCGGGGTCAACGTGTTCCGCGATCCGCTGGAAATGACCGAGGACGACTGGCGCCGCTGTTTCGCCATCGACCTCGACGGCGCCTGGTTTGGCTGCAAAGCAGTGCTGCCGCAGATGATCGAGCAGGGTGGCGGCAGCATCATCAACATCGCCTCGACCCATTCTTCGCACATCATCCCGGGCTGCTTTCCGTACCCGGTGGCCAAGCACGGCCTGCTTGGCC
>JALYPE010000471.1 GCA_030856525.1 Pseudomonadota bacterium
CCACAAAGGTTTGCGACATATTCTGCAAAATCTCCTTACAATCCCTCTTTGTTAGCTGCCTAAGCAAGGATTCCGCATGCCAGCCGCCAACCCGCGTCGCGGGTACATTCTGGGCCTGAGTGCCTACATCATCTGGGGACTTTTCCCGCTCTACTTCAAAGCCATCGCCAATGTCCCCTCCATGGAAATCATCATCCACCGGGTGCTCTGGTCGGCGTTGTTCGGCGCTTTGCTGCTGATGGTCTGGAAGCATCCGGGCTGGTGGCGCGAATTGCGCGACAACCCCAAACGGCTGGCGATCCTGGCGCTGAGCGGCACATTGATTGCGGCCAACTGGCTGACCTACGTCTGGTCGGTGAACAACGGCCGCATGCTCGAAGCCAGTCTCGGTTACTACATCAACCCGCTGATAAACGTGTTGCTCGGCATGCTGATTCTGGGTGAGCGGCTGCGGCGCATGCAGTGGATAGCGGTAGGTCTGGCGGCAGCCGGTGTGGCACAGCAAGTGTGGCAGGTCGGCAGTCTGCCGTGGGTGTCGCTGGTGCTGGCGTTGACGTTCGGTTTCTACGGATTGATTCGCAAACAGGCGCCCGTCAAGGCTCTGCCGGGGCTGGTGGTGGAAACCTGGATGCTGGTGCCGATCGCCGTCGCCTGGTTGTTGTTCAATCCCGGGGCAAACAGTGCTCAAGCCGAATTCTGGAGCACCTCCGAGGCTTGGTGGCTGGTCGCCGCCGGGCCGGTGACGCTGATACCGCTGGTGTGTTTCAACGCCGCTGCACGGCATTTGCCCTACACGACATTGGGATTTCTCCAATACATCGCGCCAACTTTGGTGCTGCTACAGGCGGTACTGCTCTTCAATGAGCATATGTCGTCCAGTACGCTGGTGGCGTTCATGTTTATTTGGGCAGGTTTGGCGATCTACAGCGTCGACGCGTGGGTAAGTCTGCGCCGCCGCAGCTGATCAGAAAACATACAGATCTCTCCAGGCCACGTCTGCCGTGGCCTGCATGCATCCTTCCCAAGGTTATCCACAGCGTGATCCCCGCCGATTGTGCGCAACTTGTTGAAACTGTTGTTTTTTTGATCAGGGCTTGAAGACGCCCGGCCGGCGTGGGCTGGCGGGCAGTCTCTACAGGTTATCCACAGGCAGGTGCACGTTTAACCTGGATAACCTGGTCAAGGTTCGCTGCGCAGCACCAATTCGACCATGAGGTCGTCCGCCAGTGTCTCAAGCCGCGACTGTAAAACGTCCAGCGACAAGGTCAGCGGCACAGCGAGAATGGCTTCGGCGTGAAATAAAGGCTCGCTGCTCATCGGCGCCGGACGGACTTCTGTCACCAGCCGTTCAAGGTTTACGCCCTGTTCACTCAATAAACGCGTGATGTCCCGAACGATGCCTGGACGATCATTGCCCACCAGCTCCATCGCAATCGGTTTCCAGGTGCAGGATTGCTCGATGCCACTTTCGGCGATCAGCACGCGAATGCCATGGGTCGACAATGCTTGCAGAGCGTCGACCAATTCATCGTAGGCCTCGGCCGGCACGCCCACCCGAAGAATTCCGGCAAACTGTCCGGCCATGCGTGACATGCGGCTTTCCAGCCAGTTGCCGCCATGCTCGGCGATGCACTGGGCAATGCGCTCGACCTGCCCAGCCTTGTCCGGTGCAAATACTGTCAGTACGAGGTGGTCCATGGCGCAGCCCTCTTTTGTTATGGAAAAGGAAGTATAGGCAAGGGGCTAATCTGTGTTGAGTCGACTGATGCCTTCGCGGGCAAGCCTGCTCCTACAAGGGCCGCAAGACTGTAGGCAAGCGGCAATTCTGTGTTGAATCGTCTGACGCCATTGCTGGCAAGCCAGCTCCTACAAGGGCGGCGCAGGACTTGTAGGAGCTGCGGGCGGCGTTCCGACTTGCCAGCGATCGGCTGCACTACCGCTCTGGAGCAAACCAACAATCGTGTACAACTTTTGATATTTAACTGGAACAATCCAATAGTTTTTTGAGAACATCCCGTTCCCCGTCGTGACCGCAATGCGTCATGGCGTCGCAGAACGACGTATTTAGTCTGATTTTCACAAGCGCAATTCATCATGTAGTATGCCGCAGCGCGCACTACATAACCTTGGATCGATGTCTGCCGCAGGCGCAGTCGCAACCCTGAAAGCCCTGTCAGCAAGGCCTCCAAGCCGTTGATCGGTTACCACCCAGCCGCCCGAAATGGCATGTACTGGTAGAAGGGGTTTGTGGTTTAAATAGCCAGAGGCTTCATTGTCAATTTGAAGAGCTGAAAAGCGAAATAGCTGAGCAGAGTGAGGCAAGCAATGACTGAACACGTTCAAGTCGGTGGCCTTCAGGTCGCCAAAGTCCTGTTCGACTTCGTGAACAACGAAGCCATTCCCGGTACCGGTCTCACCGCCGACACGTTCTGGGACGGTGCCGACAAGGTCATTCATGACCTGGCGCCGAAGAACAAAGCCCTACTCGCCAAACGCGATGATTTCCAGGCTCGCATTGATGCCTGGCACCAGACTCGTGCGGGTCAAGCGCATGATGCGGTGGCCTACAAAGCTTTCCTCCAGGACATCGGTTACCTGCTGCCGGAAGTGGCGGATTTCCAGGCAACGACGCAAAACGTCGATGACGAAATCGCTCGCATGGCCGGCCCGCAGCTTGTGGTACCGGTCATGAATGCCCGCTTCGCGCTCAATGCCTCGAACGCTCGCTGGGGTTCGTTGTACGACGCACTCTACGGCACCGACGCCATCAGCGAAGCCGGTGGCGCGGAAAGAGGAAAAGGCTACAACAAGGTCCGCGGCGACAAGGTTATTGCCTTCGCCCGCGCCTTCCTCGACGAAGCCACGCCATTGGCTGCCGGCTCGCACGTCGACTCCACCGGTTACAAGATCGTTGACGGCAAACTGGTTATTGCCCTCAAGGGTGGCAGCAATTCCGGCTTGCGCGACGATGCTCAGTTGATCGGTTTCCACGGCGATGCCAGTGCACCAACCGCGATCCTGCTGAAGAACAACGGCCTGCACTTCGAGGTCCAGGTCGATGCCAGCACGCCGGTCGGCCAGACCGACCCGGCCGGCATCAAAGACATCCTGATGGAAGCCGCACTGACGACCATCATGGACTGCGAAGACTCCGTCGCCGCGGTCGATGCCGACGACAAAGTGGTGATCTACCGCAACTGGCTCGGCCTGATGAAAGGCGACCTGGCGGAAGAAGTGGCCAAGGGCGGCAAGACGTTTACCCGCACCATGAACGCGGACCGGACCTACACCGGCGTTGATGGCAAGGAACTGAGCCTGCACGGCCGTTCGCTGCTGTTCGTGCGCAACGTGGGTCACCTGATGACCATCGATGCGATCCTCGACAGCCAGGGCAACGAAGTGCCGGAAGGCATTCTCGACGGTCTGGTCACCAGCCTCGCGGCGATTCACAGCCTTAACGGCAACAGCTCGCGCAAGAACAGCCGCACCGGCTCGGTGTACATCGTTAAACCGAAGATGCACGGCCCGGAAGAAGTCGCGTTCACCAATGAGCTGTTCGGACGCGTCGAAGACGTGCTTGAGCTGCCGCGCAATACGTTGAAAGTCGGGATCATGGACGAGGAGCGCCGCACCACGGTCAACCTCAAGGCATGCATCAAGGCTGCAAGCGAGCGCGTGGTGTTCATCAACACCGGTTTCCTCGACCGTACCGGCGATGAAATCCACACCTCGATGGAAGCCGGCCCGGTGGTTCGCAAGGCCGACATGAAGGCCGAGAAGTGGATCGGCGCTTATGAAAACTGGAACGTCGACATCGGTTTGAGCACCGGCCTGCAAGGTCGCGCGCAAATCGGTAAAGGCATGTGGGCGATGCCCGACCTGATGGCGGCGATGCTGGAACAGAAGATCGCTCACCCGATGGCCGGCGCGAACACCGCTTGGGTGCCCTCCCCGACTGCGGCTGCACTGCACGCGCTGCATTACCACAAGGTCGATGTGTTCGCCCGTCAGGCTGAACTGGCCAAACGCGAGCGCGCGTCGGTCGACGACATCCTGACCATCCCGCTGGCCGTTGACCCGAGCTGGACCGCAGAACAGATCAAGAACGAACTGGACAACAACGCCCAGGGCATTCTCGGTTATGTGGTGCGCTGGATCGACCAGGGCGTGGGCTGTTCGAAAGTGCCGGACATCAACGATGTCGGCCTGATGGAAGACCGTGCCACGCTGCGCATTTCCAGCCAGCACATCGCCAACTGGCTGCGTCATGGCATCGTCACCGAAGAGCAAGTGATGGAAAGCCTCAAGCGTATGGCGCCGGTGGTTGACCGCCAGAACGCCAACGACGCGCTGTACCGTCCGCTGGCACCGGATTTCGACAGCAACATTGCCTTCCAGGCAGCGGTCGAACTGGTGGTGGAAGGCACCCAGCAGCCAAATGGCTATACCGAGCCGGTGTTGCACCGTCGTCGTCGCGAATTCAAGGCTGCCAATGGCCTGTGATTGAGCGTTGATGCCACACATGAAAAAGCCCTGATCGAAAGATCAGGGCTTTTTTTGTTGGTAAGTTCTCTATATCACGCTCCCGTGGGAGCCGGCTTGCTGGCGATGAACGATCACGCGTTTGACCTATAGATCTGCGGTGTCAGGATCGCCAGCAAGCCGGCTCCTACAGCTATGGGTTGCGCTATGGCTCCATCCCCAACTCATGCTTCACCAGCTCAAGCAACTTCACGCTATCAATAGGCTTGAGCAGAAAATCCACCACGCTCAGATGCATCGCCGCAATCGCGTCCTGCACATCGGCGTCACCGGAGACGATGATAAACGGCAGCGCCGCGCGAGCCGACTCGCGAACCTGGCGGATCAGGTCCAGCCCATCGATATGGCCCATGCGAAGATCGGTAATCACCAGGCCGATCGACGGCTTCTCGCTGAGCATCTTCAGCGCCGTTTCGCCACTTGCCGCCGTCAGGCAGCGAATTCCATCCAGCCCCAGAATCTCCGACAACAGCTCGCGCGCATCTTTATCGTCGTCAACGATCAGCACCCGTTGCGGCGGTAAGTCGGGCTCGAGCATGACTGCGCTCAGCGCCTCGCGCTCGTCGTCAGTCAAAATATCGTGGTCGGACATGGCTTTCTCTACGTTTTCGGATCAATCCCTAGCACAGTGGTGAGACAGCGCTAAGTAGACCGCTAATGTGCACTTCGTCGGATTTATTTCCAATAGGTAAAAGCATAGGTTCTTCCCTTAATTACGTAAGGTTTTTCCGAAACATCTTAAGCGCCGCTGCCTACCTAGACTTACGTCCAATGGGCACCCTGCGCGCAGGGGTCGACCATGGCTCAGTCATCCGACGACAACAATTCCAAAAAGAATGCGGTAACGGTTATGAGTAAAGCGGACGCCTTCACACAGGCAGGGAAAACCGCGGTGTTGCAGAACATCCAGGGCACGTTGCAATTTCTTCAGCGCTTCCCGCCCTTCAATCAGATGGAACACGCGCACCTGGCGTACCTGGTGGAACAATGTCAGCTGCGTTTTTACGCGCCGGACGAGAGCATCATCAAGCCTGCCGATGGCCCGGTTGAACACTTCTACATCGTCAAGCAAGGTCGTGTGGTGGGTGAACGTCCACACACGGCCAAGGGTGGCACCGAGACCACTTTCGAAATCACCACGGGCGAATGTTTTCCTCTGGCGGCATTGCTTGGCGAGCGCGCCACGCGGACCGAGCACCTCGCCGCCGAAGATACCTTTTGCCTGCAGCTGAACAAGCTGGCGTTCATCAAGCTGTTCGCGCTGTCCAACGCGTTTCGCGACTTTGCCCTGCGCGGTGTGAGCAGTTTGCTCGATCAGGTCAACCAGCAAGTTCAGCAGAAAGCCGTGGAAACCCTCGGCACGCAATACTCGCTCAACACCCGACTGGGCGAACTCGCCATGCGCCATCCGGTGACATGCAGCCGCGCAACACCGCTGCGTGAAGCCGTGACCCTGATGCACGAGCAGCAGGTCGGCAGCATCGTGATCGTCGACGAAGAAAAAGCGCCGCTGGGCATCTTCACCCTGCGCGACCTGCGTCAGGTGGTGGCGGGCGGCACCAGCGACTTCAACGAGCGCATCGAAGGGCACATGACCCCGGCACCGTTTTTTCTGTCGCCGGACCACAGCGCCTTCGACGCGGCGATTGCCATGACCGAGCGGCATATCGCCCACGTCTGTCTGGTCAAGGATCAACGCTTGTGCGGCGTGGTGTCCGAGCGTGATCTGTTTTCCCTGCAACGGGTCGATCTGGTTCACTTGGCGCGGACCATCCGCAGCGCTCAGCGCGTGGAGAATCTGGTGGCGTTGCGCGGTGAAATCGGCCAGTTGGTGGAGCGCATGCTCGCCCACGGCGCGTCGTCGACGCAGATCACCCACATCATTACCTTGCTCAACGATCACACGGTGTGCCGGGTGATCGAGTTGACCCTCGCCGAGAAAGGCGACCCCGGCGTGCCGTTCAGCTGGCTGTGTTTCGGCAGCGAAGGTCGCCGCGAGCAAACGCTGCACACCGATCAGGACAACGGCATTCTGTTCGAAGCACGGGACGCGGCACACGCTGCAGAGATTCGCGGCAAGCTGCTGCCTATCGCCCAGCAGATCAATCAGAGCCTGGCGTTGTGCGGCTTCACCTTGTGCAAAGGCAACATCATGGCCGGCAACCCCGAGCTGTGCTTGTCCCGGGCCGAGTGGGCACGGCGCTTCGCGGCGTTCATTCGCGAAGCGACGCCGGAGAACCTGTTGGGTTCGAGTATTTATTTCGACCTGCGTGTGGTCTGGGGTGACGAGCAAAGTTGCGAACAGCTGCGCAAAGGGATTCTTGATCAGGTCCGCGACAATCGCCTGTTCCAGCGTATGCTCGCCGAAAACGCGTTGCGCAACCGTCCGCCGGTAGGACGTTTCCGCGAGTTTGTGCTGGCGCGCAAGAATGGCGAAAAAGCTACGCTGGACCTGAAAGTTCAGGGTCTGACGCCCTTTGTAGACGGTGCGCGCCTGCTGGCATTGGCCCACGGCATCGAAGCGAACAATACCCTGGAGCGCTTCCGCCAACTGGTCGACAAAGAGGTCATTGAGCGGCTGGACGGCGCGGCCTACGAAGAGGCGTATCACTTCATTCAGCAAACCCGCATGCAGCAACATCAGCTACAGACCCGCGAGAATCTGCCCTACTCGAATCGGGTCGACCCGGACAGCCTCAACCATCTGGACCGACGCATCCTGCGTGAATCCCTGCGCCAGGCACAACGCCTGCAAAGCAGCCTGGCCCTGCGGTATCAGCTATGAACCTGTTTTCGTGGCTACGCCCGGCCGGCGTGACGTTATCCGGCGAGCAGCAACAGCGGCTGCAACGCTTGCCAACCGTGGTCGAATTAAGCGAATGCAGCCTGCGTGAGCAACGCTGGGTGGTGCTCGATCTGGAAACCACCGGGCTGAATCTGAACAAGGATCGGGTGCTGTCGATCGGTGCAGTGGTGATCGAGGACGGCGCGATTGATTTCAGCCAGCAATTCGAGCGCACCCTGCAATGCGACGAACTCAAACTGAGCCCCAGCGTACTGATTCATGGCCTGGGGCCGAGCGCGATTGCTGCCGGCAGCGACCCGGCGCACGCCTTGCTGGAGTTCATGGAGTTTGTTGGCGACAGTCCGCTGCTGGCGTTTCATGCGCCGTTCGATCAGCACATGCTCGGACGCGCATTGAAGGATCATCTGGGCTACAAACTGCATCACCCGTTTCTGGACGTGGCGGACCTTGCACCGCTGCTGTGTCCGCAAGCGAACATTCGCGAAGCGGGCCTGGATGAGTGGATCGAGTGGTTCAAACTTGAGGTGTTCGAGCGCCACAATGCCAGCGCCGATGCGCTCGCCACGGCGGAACTGGCGCTGATCCTGTTCAGCCGTGCACGGCAACAGCAGATTCATAGCCCGTTGAATTTGCAGCAGCGAGTGAGCCAGTGGAAGCGCCGGCAGCGAGCGCCGTCGTTCTGATACGGCCCCTGTAGCAGCTGCCGAAGGCTGCGTCCGGCTGCGCAGCAGTCGTCCATCCAAGCACCGCGTTACATCTGATGCACCGCGGGTACTGATATTACGACTGCTGCGCAGCCGGACGCAGCCTTCGGCAGCTGCTACATAGGCTCAAGGCGTT
>JALYPE010000472.1 GCA_030856525.1 Pseudomonadota bacterium
GGGAGCGGGCTTGCTCGCGAAAGCGGCGTATCAGTCGACTCAAATGGTGACTGACACATCGCCTTCGCGAGCAAGCCCGCTCCCACAGTGGTAACTGATTGTAGACGGCCAAATCCCAGCCACAAAAAAACCGTGCCCGGATCACTCCGGTGCACGGTTTTTTCTAATGCGTCTTACTTGTTAACAGCGTCGGTCAGGCCTTTGGCCACAACCAGCTTGATAACTTTTTTGGCAGCGATTTCGATGGCAGCGCCAGTCGAAGGGTTACGGCCAGTACGGGCAGGACGCTCAGTCACTTTCAGTTTGCCGATACCTGGCAGAGTGATTTCGCCGCCGTTTTCCAGCTGATCAGCAACGATTTGGCCCAGTTGGTCCAGAGCGTTACGCGCGGTGGTTTTTGGCGCGTCGATAGCTTCAGCGATGTCGGCGATCAGTTGGTCTTTAGTAAGAGCCATGTAGTGTTCCTTCCCTATCAAATTCATATGGATTGCAGAGTGCAGTGTCAGCCATCGAGCCGGATCTTCTGGATCTGGCACCCTCGGCCAATAACCACGGGATCGGGGTTATAGATGCCGAAATCAGGGTTTGGTTCGACCTGACAAATGCTGAATGCACGCTTAACGCAGTGACTTCGCGTAAGACCGGGCAAAACTAGCACAGAGACGGGGAAATATCCGCCTCTAGCTACCCATTTGGTCAGCTTTATTGCTCTAAACCGGGAAAAAACTGCATAAGGGCGGCCGCGCACCGGTGGATTCCCCTGCATACACCGTAGGAGCTGCCGAACGCCGCGATTTTTTGATCTTGTTTTTGAAAGAACCAAGATCAAAAGATCGCACCCTTCGGCAGCTCCTACAGGGGAGACGCTGGGGTACACTGAGCGCTTTTTCGGGGAGCACGCCCTCCTCTCTTCAATCAGCCGAGAAGCCCATGCCGATCCGTCATTGCATCGTCCACCTGATCGACAAAAAACCCGACGGCACACCTGCAGTTCTTCATGCCCGCGACTCCGAACTGGCTGAGTCGAGCGCCATCGAAAACATGCTCGCCGACCTCAATGAAAGCTACAACGCGAAACAGGGCAAGGCCTGGGGTTTCTTCCATGCCGAGTCCGGCGCGCATCCGTTCAGCGGCTGGCTGAAGGAATATTTCGACGGCGGCAAGGATTTCACCGCGTTCAGCCGTGTGGCGGTGGAACACCTGCAGAAATTGATGGAAGAGTCGAACCTGTCAGTGGGCGGCCACGTGCTCTTCGCCCATTACCAGCAGGGCATGACCGATTACCTGGCGATCGCCCTGCTGCACCACAGCGAAGGCGTTGCAGTGACCGATCAGCTCGATGTCACGCCATCGCGCCATCTTGACCTGGGCCAGTTGCACCTCGCTGCGCGAATCAACGTCTCGGAGTGGCAAAACAACAAGCAGTCCAAGCAGTACATTTCGTTTATAAAAGGCAAGAACGGCAAGAAAGTTTCGGAGTATTTCCGCGATTTCATTGGCTGCCAGGAAGGTGTCGATGGCCCCGGCGAAACGCGTACGTTGCTCAAGGCTTTCAGTGACTTCGTCGAAAGCGAAGACCTGCCGGAAGAATCTGCCCGCGAGAAAACCAAGACCTTGGTCGATTACGCCAGCAGTCAGGCAAAAATGGGCGAACCCATGGGTCTGGAGGAGTTGTCGGAGCTGATCGACGAAGATCGTCCGAAGGCCTTTTACGACCACATTCGCAACAAGGATTACGGCCTGTCCCCGGAGATTCCGGCGGACAAGCGCACCCTCAACCAGTTCCGCCGCTTCACCGGTCGCGCCGAAGGCCTGTCGATCAGCTTTGAAGCGCACCTGCTGGGCTCGAAGATCGAATACGACGAAGAAGCCGGCACGCTGATCATCAAAGGCCTGCCAACGCAGCTGACCGATCAGCTCAAGCGACGCAACTGATGCTGGCCGGGGTACTGAAAAAATTCCTGCTGATTTTGCTGGTGGTGGTGGTGTACCAGAACTGGGGCAAGATCGAGCGGGTGTTCAACCCCTCGCAGGTGGTGTCGGAACAGACTCAAGCCAAAGCCAATGTGGTGCTTTACGCCACTGAATGGTGTGGCTACTGCAAACTCACCCGGCGTTTTCTTGATCAGAAAGGTATTCCGTACCAGGAATTCGATATCGAAAAGAATGCCGCAGCGCGCAAAGCCTACGAGGCCCTGGGCGGCGGAGGAATTCCGATCATTGATGTGAATGGCACATTGATTCGCGGCTATGACCCGGATGCCATCCTGGCGGCACTGAAATAATCCGTTGGCCTCACACGATCCATGTGGCGAGGGGATTTATCCCCGTTGGGGTGCGAAGCGGCCCCAGCATTCCACTGGGCGCAACGCATCCAAAGGATTGACGACTGCTTCGCAGTCGGACGGGCTGGTGCGGCATTCCGATAAATCCCCTCACCACAGGTCTGTGTGAATCAGCAGGCCTCGATACGAAAACCGAACCGCGGAAAGTGCACATGCACCACACCGCCGCGTTCGTCTTCGCGACGCAGAATCAATTCTTCACTCCCTGCAAACAGCAATTCGCCGGCCACCGGATCAACCCCGTAATCGGTCGCGGCAATCGTTACCTGCTGGCCAGGCTCGAAACCGTTCGGCTCAATGAACTGCTCGTCCGGCAGGGCCGCCGGCGTCGCAGTGCGCGCCACTTCCAGCGCTTCCTGGGCGGTCATCTCACTCGAAGCGCCATGACCGAAGCCCATCACCCGAGCGAACCAGGCCGATACCGCCGGATAAGCATCCACCAGCGGTGCAGTTACCGGCGTGGCCTTGAGGAACCACAACGGGTGAGCCAGCGCAAAGTCGGCAATCGACGGCTCGCCGAACAGGAAGTCACCCTGCTCACGCTGCAGCTGCTGCTCCAGACGCATCATGATCGTCGGCCATTGATGCCGCGCCTGCTCGGCCGACAACCGGGTGGCACTGCCACCGCTGAACAAACCGGCGCGATCGGCCAAAAAGCCCTTGATCGCTTCCGGCGGCAAACTGGCGAAACGCACGGCGACTGATTCCGGCTGGAACACCAGGCTGACAGCATGCTGGAACACCACCGAATCGACCCAGGCAGCGAACGCGGCGACGATCATTTCCTGGCCTTCGAGGAAGAACGCCGGCAATGCTTTTTCCTGTTCCAGCCGACGCGCAATCAGCGCCGTGTCGCAGTAAATATCGGCGCCTATCTGCAACACCGGCGTTTTGCGATAGCCGCCGGTCAATGCAGTCAGATCGGGTTTTGGCATCACCGGTGAAATTTTTACCGATCGCCAGGACAAGCCTTTGAAGCCCAGCAGCAGGCGCGCCTTTTCGGCGAACGGGGACGTCGGGTAATGATGAAGGATCAACTCGGACATGCTCGGCTCCGCCGCTGGAATAAGAGTCCGCAGCTTAGCGCGCAAATCGGTAGCAGCCTACAGATCTGCCTGATGGGAACTGATCAGTCAGATTGATAAGACGCCAGCGGCGCTGGCCACCAGACATTCCTTGGCGCTTTTCTTGAGTTTTTTGATGAGGCGTTCCTGGCGCAGCGCTTCACTTTTATCGCAGCAGGCTTCGGTGTAGACCAGCGCCACTGCCGGGCTGGAGAGGAAAAATCGCGCGCCCTTGCCACGTTGATGCGTGGCAAAACGGCGCACGGGATCGTCGCTGATCCCGCAATACAGCGAGCCATTGGCTGCCCGAACGAGGTACACAAACCAGGGTTTGCTGACCGGAGGCGCCTCGGCGGCAAGAACGGAAGAGTGGCTGAGGGTTTTCACGTGACGATTGAGGTTTGAGCCAGACAAGTGGCGATCTTATCAGCGAGCGGCCTGAAATGCCCTCAACCCCTTCAATGCCTGGGCGCGAACAGCGTTTCTGACCAACGGCGTCCAGCCCAGCAGCAAACCTTTGAAGCCAAGCGCCTGTCGCGACCAGGCCCACAGATCGAAATGGTCGTGGTGCTCGCAGATCTTGCCGTCGCGAAACACGAACCGTGCCTGTATGTCGTTGACCACGGTGTTACCCGTCTGGCTGAACAAATAAGTCGCCACCCAATGCGCGCCGCCCGTGCGCTCGTCGCTGCGCACATGATCGAACGTCAGGGAAAAGTCTTTCGCACGGGTGGTCAGCATGCGCCACATGTCGCTGGCATCACGTCCCCGCAGTTCGCCAAAAGCCGGGTCGCTGAACACGACGTCGTCGGTGTAGCAGGTGCTCATGGCCTCGGCGTCCAGGCGTTGGAAGGCCTGGTAAAAACGGGTGATCAAGGCGTCGTGGGTTTCGCTCATGGTCAGGCTCTGTGGTTGCGCAGGGTTGGGCATTATGGCCTGCACGATAGTCTGCAAACACCCGCAACACTATCGGCATTCGTGGTCCGAATACCGAGCGTGCGTGAACCTCAGATCTTTTCGCTTTCTACCTGCACGTACAATGAGCGCCCTGCGCCAAGACCGGCAACGATCGCAGCGAGGCCGATCACGCCGAAAATCCAGCCGACGGCGGACCACTCACCGGTCCAGTCATGCACAATACCGACCGCGAATGGCCCCATGGAGGCAAGCGTGTAGCCGAAGCCCTGGGCCATGCCGGACAGGTTGGCGGCGACGTGGGAATCGCGCGAGCGCAGCACGATCAGCGTCAGTGCCAGGCTGAAGGCGCCGCCCTGCCCCAGTCCCAGGATAATGGCCCAGCCCCACAGCCCTTCGATCGGTGCATACAGGCAACCGAACAGGCCGCCGAGCACCAGCGCCATGACCACCACGATTGCCAGGCGCTGGTCCTTGCCGCGCGTGGCCAGCCACGGTGCGGCCAGAGAACTCGCCAGTTGCACGATCACTGATCCCGAGAGCACCAGACCGGCCTGAGTCGGCGTCAGTCCGCGGCCGATCAGGATCGACGGCAACCAGCCGAAAACGATGTAGGCCAGCGACGATTGCAGGCCCATGTACAAGGTTACTTGCCAGGCCAGTCGATCGCGCAACAATCCGCGAACGCGATACGCAACTTGATGCCCAGCGTGTTTCGGCCCGACCTGGGGCAACCAGAAGATCGCCGCGACCACGGCCGGAATCACCCAGACGCCAAGGCCCAGCGCCCAGCTATGGTCGAAATGCTCGCTTAACGGCACGGTCGCGCCCGCTGCCATGGCGGCGCCCAGACACAGGGCCATGGTGTAAACCCCGGTCATGGTCCCGGCGTGTTTGGCGAAGTCACGTTTGACGATGCCCGGCAGCAATACGCCAATCACGCCAATACTGGCCCCGGCCATTACGCTGCCAGCAAACAGGCCGATCTGACCAAACGAGCTGCGCACGATGATCCCGGCGGCCAGCGTCAGAAGAATCCCCAGTACGACCCGCTCGGCACCGAAACGGCGTGCGAG